>NZ_JAPVXW010000002.1:0-205203 GCF_041431535.1 Veillonella sp. 27098_8_77
ATATATCGTCCTTTTATTGTATAGATATTAGTCGATATAAGGAATTAGGTATTCATACTTTGTTCCTAATAATTCATTTTTAGGTATAAATTTGAGCGCAGATCCATTGATACAATACCGTAATGATCCATTAGGTCCATCTTCAAAGACATGACCTAGGTGTGCATTACCGATTCGACTACGCACTTCAATACGCTGCATACCGTGTGAGTTATCTTTGTAATATCGAATAACATCCTTTGCTATTGGTTTTGTAAAACTTGGCCAACCACAGTGTGATTCGAATTTACGCGATGATCCGAATAGTGGTTCACCCGTTGTAATATCTACATAGAGTCCGGATCTAAACTCATCAGTCAATTCATGACTAAATGGTGCATCTGTAGCAGCATTTTGAGTCACTTCAAACTCTTGCGGTGATAAAGTTTGCAAGTCTTTTTCGGTCGGTATGTTATAGGCGCTATCGTCTATAAGTGGCTCTTGGGATAGGCCGAGAGGAATGTGACAATAACCATTAGGGTTTTTGTCTAAATAATCTTGATGATATTCTTCTGCAGAGTAATAGTTATCAAGTGGTAATACTTCGATGGCGAAGGGTTTGCTTTCAAAGGATTGAGCACGAGCTAATGTAGTCTCGATAATTGCTTTATCAGCGCTATCTGTATAGTATATACCTGTCCGATACTGAATTCCTTCATCCCCGCCTTGTTTATTGATACTAAATGGATCGATAGCACGCAAGAAATACTGAATTAAATGATCTAATGATAATATATCGGTATCATAGATTACTTTTAGTGCTTCTACATGGCCACTGTCATGACATACATCTTCATAACTTGGGTTGGTAGTAGGGCCGTTGGCATAGCCCACCTCAGTCGATACTATACCATGAATTTGGCGAATATAACCTTGTAATCCCCAGAAACAACCACCACCTAAGTATATTGTGCGTTCTGTCATCTAATCACCCCATACTTCGTGTGCTATTTCTTTAACTAATGCTAATTTTGCCCATTGTTCTTCCTCGGTTAATTGATTGCCGATTTCGCAGGATGCAAATCCGCATTGAGGGGATAGGCAAAGTCTTTCGAGAGGAATGTATTTCGTAGCTTCCTTAATGCGAGCCTTAATCACTTCTTTATCTTCTAGTTGTGGACGTTTTGTTGTAATGAGGCCTAATACAACCTTTTTATTAGGTGATACTTCACGTAATGGTTCAAAGCCACCGGACCGTTCGTCGTCGAATTCTAAGTAATATGCATCTACGTTTTCTTTGGCAAATAGAATTGGTGCTACTGGTTCATAGCCGCCGCTAGCAGCCCAAGTAGAGTTGTAATTACCGCGACATACATGTGTTGTAAAAGCTAGATCCTGAGGACGACCTTCAAGGGCCAAGTTATTTACGCGTAAGTATTTTGCTGTTTCTCCTTCGATGGTTACACTTTTATCTTTTTGACGGCCAGTCCAATAGCCATGGTCGCAGCACATACCCCATGTACAATCATCAAATTGAATGTTGCGACAACCTGCATCATATAAATCTTTTATAACTTGACGATAGGCTGCTGCAATGTCTTGGATTAACTCCTCTAAATCTGGGTAGAAGGAACGTGTTACAGTACCATTATCTTCTCGGAATAATTCTGCTAAGAATTGAGATGGGGCAGGGATGGTTTGACGAGCTGTTGTATGTTCATCTTCGAATTGTTTTACGAATTTAAAATGTTCTACGAATGGGTGATTAGTGCCTGTAATTTTGCCTGTAAGTGCAAGGGAACCAGGTGCTGTTTCTTGACCGTGGAATTTGTAGCCATGTTCAAGTTCAATTTCTTTTACACCATTGAATCCCCACATGAAATCCAGATGCCAATATGCGCGGCGGAACTCGCCATCTGTAATCACAGGTAGACCTGCTGCTTTTTGCTTTTGGATAAGATCTGTAATGAGACGATTTTCGACGGCTGTTAAATCTTCACGACTGATTTTGCCGTCTGTGAAAGCTTGACGTGCCTCTTTTAATTCTGCTGGGCGTAGGAATGAACCTACAATATCAAAATGAAATGGTGCTAAATGGTTAGACATAATAAAACCTCCTATAATAAACGGTATAACCGATAATTTCGATAGGTTTATTATAGCTAAGTCTAACTATATTTAAAAATATCTATATGTTGATGTTTGATATAGATTAGAGTTATGGAGGCAACCATATAGTGTGGCATTAGTTATAAAGAAAAAGTACATCCTTCTGTATAGAGGATGTACTGATTTAGTTTGTTATTTTGATTTGTAGAATCGAAAGATTTATTTTTCGGTGGGCAATTGAATATGTTTGCCATAATTGTTTACATATTGCTCTAAGGCATTAATATATCCTTGTCCTAAACGACTGCGCTGCATTTTATTGTTAGTAATGTAGCCGATATGCATGATGCCTTCTTCTGCTAGGGGTACAGAAATGATACTTTCACCATTGAACTCCTTATCGATAACGCCGCTTGATACAGTGTATCCATTGAGGCCGATTAATAGACTAAAGAGGGAGGCCCTATCACGGACGCGTATATGTTTTGGGCGCACAACAGTACTAAAAATTTCTTCGGAAAAATAGAACGAATTATGGTCGCCTTGTTCAAATGATACATAAGGATATGGTTCCAATTCATTCATGGAGACCATTTTTTTAGTAGCTAATGGATGTTGTTTGCCGATAAAAATATGAGGGCTAGCCGTGAATAGCTCTGTAAAGGTTAATTCGTTAGTATGAATCAATTTTTCTAGAACAGGTCGATTAAAATCATTGTAATATAAAAGACCGATTTCGCTTTTCATATGCGCTACGTCATCAATGATTTCATAGGTTTGTGTTTCCCGTAACGAGAAATCATAAGAGTCTACATCGCTTTGATTGATTAGATCGATAAAAGCATTTACTGCAAAGGAGTAATGTTGTGTAGATACGGAAAATTGTTTTTTTCCACCTTTATTACTCTTATATTGTTCTTCTAACAGCGTAGCTTGTTCCAATACTTGGCGTGCATATCCTAAAAAACGCTCGCCCTCCTTAGATACAGTAATGCCCTTATTGGTGCGATCGAAGATGGTAATGCCCATCTCCTTTTCTAATTCTTTTATGGCTTTTGTCAAGCTTGGCTGGGATACGAATAAACGTTTTGCAGCCTCACTAATACTGCCGATATTGGCAATTGTCGTTACATATCGCAATTGTTGTAATGTCACAATTATCTCCTTATTTTTATAGTTTTATATAATATTATACTAAACTATTACACCTATTTAAGCAATGCTATATATGTTACAATAATATAATAGATATAAGGAGGTACTATGTTAAAAGAGGTTATTGTAGTAGAAGGAAAATCGGATATACAACGTATACATCAAGCTATTGACGCTGATTGTATTGCTACGGAAGGATTTACCTTGCGCAAGGGCGTTATTGAACAGATTCGCGTAGCCTATGAGAAGCGGGGCATTATTATTCTTACCGATCCAGATACGGCTGGCGAACGTATACGTCGCGTATTAACAAAGAAATTTCCTAATGCACAACATGCCTTTGTTCCTCGCGATGAGGCCTATGCAAATGATGATATTGGTATCGAACAAGCTTCGCCAGAATCTATTATAAAGGCTTTATCTGTACTTCATACGGAATCATTGGTATCCAGCGAGGAATTTACGATGGCAGATCTTGTACGACATGGCCTTTCTGGATTTCCTAATAGTGCTGATAAACGAGCTGCCGTTGGTGCTGCTTTGGGTATAGGATATGGAAATGGCAAACAGTTCTTATATCGACTCAATCATTATGGCATCAGTCGTGATGAATATGAACAAGCCGTTTCAAGATGTTAATATACTTTCAACAAACATAGTATTAAATTCGTAACAAATTTTAGAATAGGAGTATTCATGATTGAATCTATCATTGCGAGTCCAGAAGTAGTTCATTATATCTGTAAACGTTTTGATATTAAAATGAGCAAAAAGTTGGGCCAGAATTTTCTGATTAAGCGTGGCATTGTTGATGAAATTGTAAAAGCTGCGGATTTACAAGAAGGGGAGCCTGTTTTAGAAATTGGTCCTGGTATTGGCACGCTTACACAAGGGTTAGCCCAGAGTGGTGCTAATGTAACGGCTATTGAGCTCGATACGCGTTTATTAGAGGTTTTAGATACGACACTAGCTCAATATAGTAACGTGACTATTGTTCATGGGGATGTGTTGAAATTGGATGTGCCGTCCATTATGAACAATGAACCGTTCAAGGTTGTTGCTAATTTACCATATTACATTACAACGCCTATTATTATGTCACTTTTGGAAAGTAGATTGCCTATAGAGCGCCTCGTTGTGATGGTACAAAAAGAAGTAGCCTTACGGATGGTGGCAAAGCCAGGTACGAAGGACTACGGTGCTCTATCGGTGGCTGTTCAGTATTATACTAAGCCCAATATCGTGTTAGATGTTCCGCCAAAATCTTTCTTGCCAGCGCCAGCTGTAACGAGTTCTGTCATTCGCTGTGTATTGCGTGATAAACCTCCTGTGGATGTGGTTGATGAAAAACTATTCTTCCGCGTTGTGAAAGCCGGTTTTGCGCAACGACGTAAAACATTTGCTAATACAATGAAGACGACAGGGCTTTCTAAAGATCGAATTGAAGAGCTTTTAGCAAAAGCCAATATCGATGGTCAACGAAGAGGAGAGACATTTACCCTCCAAGAATTTGCCGATGTAGCCAATGCGTGGGCGGCCTTAATTAAATAATATAATTAAAAGGTCCTAAGGATTATCCTTAGGACCTTTTGGCATAAAAAAGGACCCGAATGGGTCCTTTCATTTTAGTATAGAATGCCAGCCATTGTTGTAATAATAAAGGCATTAGCAAAGTCGATTAAGAATGCACCTACCAAGGATACAACGAGCCATGCACGAGGAGATGGGCCGTGTTTACTTGCTAAGGATAACATATTAACCAATGCGTTTGGCGTAGCACCTAAGCCGAAACCGATAGCGCCAGCACCAAGCATAACGGCATCGTAGTTGCGACCAAATAGGAAGTAAATAATGTATGCGAATACACAGATAAGCGCCATTTGTGCAACTAAGATTGTAATAAGTGGTAATGCAAGGTCGATTAATTGTACAAGTTTCAAGCTATTGATAGCCATTGTAACGAATAGGGACAATGCTACATTAGATACAGCATCAAGGGCAGCATCGTTAATCTTGTAGGATTTTGTAAAGTCACCAAAGTTACGAATGATGGCTGCACAAATCATAGAGCCAATGTATGCAGGCAATGGAGTTAAGATAGATAAACCAGCACTTACGATGGTACCAATACCAAGAGCTAGGCCAATCCACATACAAATCGTTAACAAATCCTGAGAGTTGAATTGCTTTCCGCCACTTTCAACGCGATCTTCAATGTAATCGATATTATCATCGTCCATAGTTTCAGGGTTTTCGTAAGGTGTTTTTACCTTATGCATCTTGATGATGCGTTCCCCTACTGGAGCACCTAAAATCGTACCAGCTACCATACCAAATGTAGCTGCTGCTACGGCTGCAGATGCAGTACCTGGAATACCAAGTAATTGTTCATAGTATGGACCGAAGGCACCTGCCGTACCGAGACCACCAATCATGGATACGGAACCAGCCATGATACCGATAATTGGTTCAATACCCAATGCTTTTGCAATGGCAATACCTGCAGTATTTTGAACTACAATCCATACGGCGCAAGCAAGGAAGAAGAAGATAATGAAAATACCGCCTTTTTTCAATACCTTTAAGGAAGCCATCAACCCGATGGTAGTAAAGAAGGCAAGCATTAAAAAGGTTTGCAAGGAACCTTCAAATTTAATATCCAAGATATGATAATAAGAAAGAATAGCAGTTAAAAATGCAAATGGTAGAGCCCCTACAGCTGGTGCTGGCATACACATGCGTTGTAAAAACTTGGAATGTTTATTAATCCAAGTACCTATGAATAAGGTAATTACAGCGAGGCCCACAGTTTGAATCATGGACAGGTTTAGTGTCCATACATCGTTGACTAACTTTAGGTCAATCAGTGGCATAAAATCACTCCTTTTAACAAATAAAAATAATTTATTACATTGTATCATGAACAACCAATTAAATACTATAGAATTTATCATGTATACAAAATATGTATAGATTATATATTCTACGTCTTCCTTATAAATTCCTCTAATGAGAATAGAAAAATTTTTGATTGTATAAATGTGAGAATAAAATAGCGAAGGATCGATAGAAAGGACCTTCGCCATTTATATAGTGAACTAAGATTTAATTAAATCTCATTATGTAGTTTTGGTGTTGTTAAGAATGTAACATCTGGATTACGCTCTTGAACCCAGCCCATTTGCCATTCGTTGGCGATGAGTACAACAGTGCGGTCACGGTTATCCTTTACGATCATCGCATTATCTAGACCTTTTAGTGTAGATGTATCTACTTCTCCATCAATCCAGCGTGCCACGCTATATGGCAATGTATGATTTAATAAATCGACACCGTATTCATTTTTTAGGCGGTATTCCAATACTTCAAATTGAAGCATACCAACAGCGCCAACTACGAAGGAGTCAAGAGCACCTGGTTGTTCAAAGATTTGAACAGCCCCTTCTTGGGCAAGTTGTGTCATCCCTTTTTGGAATTGTTTGCGTTTCATTGTATCTTTTGGAGATACACGAGCAAAGAATTCAGGTGGGAAGACAGGGAAGTCGCCAAATGTAATCTTATGCTTTTGTGCACATAGTGTATCACCTACACCCATTGTGCCAGCGTCGAAGACACCGATAATATCACCAGGGTACGCATCTTCTACAATGGTACGTTCTGTAGCCAAGAATTGTTGTGGTTGTGATAAGCGAATCGTCTTATTCGATTGGCGATGCAATACGGACATGCCCTTTTCGAATTTACCAGAGCAGATACGCATAAATACGATACGATCATGATGATTAGGGTCCATATTGGCTTGAATTTTAAATACTAAAGCCGAGAAGTCTTCGCTTGTAGGTTGTACAACCTCTTCGATAGCTTGACGTGGAGCCGGGGATGGAGCGAGTTCTAAGAATTTTTCTAAGAATGGTTTTACCCCAAAGTTTGTCATGGCAGAGCCGAAGAACATTGGTGTCAATTCACCGGCGCGCACCTTATCAAAATCGAATGGGTCGCCTGCAACGTCTAATAATTCGATATCATCTAGCAATGCTTGATATACATCGTCACCTAATAATTCCTTCATGCGAGGGTCAGTTAATGCCCCCTTTTCAGAGGCTAACTTTTCTTGACCATGTGTTTCATCCTTAGCAAAGAGCTCGATAGTTTCATGCTCTCTATCATATACGCCCTTGTATTCACCGTTGATACCGATAGGCCAGTTCATAGGGCATGTACGGATGCCGAGAACATTTTCGATTTCTTCCATCAAATCGAATGGACTACGACCAAAATGGTCAATTTTATTTACGAAGGTAAAAATCGGAATACCCCGTTCTTTAGACACGGCAAATAGTTTTTTCGTTTGTGCTTCCACGCCTTTGGCTACGTCGATGAGCATGACTGCGCTATCGGCAGCCATCAAGGTACGGTATGTATCTTCGGAGAAGTCCTGGTGACCAGGTGTATCGAGGATGTTTACGCGACATCCATCATAGTCGAATTGCAATACGGAACTCGTTACGGAGATACCACGTTGCTTTTCAATTTCCATCCAGTCGGAAACAGCGTGTTTTGCTGTTTTACGAGATTTAACGGACCCCGCCAAGTGAATGGCGCCACCGTATAAAAGTAATTTTTCTGTTAGTGTCGTTTTACCCGCATCCGGGTGAGATATTATAGCAAACGTACGACGACGTTGTACTTCTTCTAAAAATGTCATAATTCACCTCTGTTGTTTCGCTTGTGAAAGTTTAATTGTATTGTACAATTTTCACATCATTCATATCTTTAAAATTATACATGATTTTGGTAGTTATGACCACTAAATTGTAGTATAATGAGATTTCAAAGAGCGACTACGGGGATGGTCGCTATATGTACGTTAAGGAGGGGACCATGCGGTTATTTATTGCAGAAAAGCCATCCATGGCTCGAGAAATCAGTAAATGTTTGCCGGAAAATAAGAATATACAAAAACGCAATGGTTATTTTATCCAAGGTGATGATGTTGTTACATGGGTTGTGGGGCATGTATTACATCAAGCCGAGCCTGGTGACTATGACGATAAATATATTCGTTGGCGTCCTCAAGATTTACCAATTGTACCTACTGAGTGGAAATTACTCATAACCGACAGTAGTCGTCAACAGTTTGAAACCGTTAAAGAACTTATCGGAAAGGCTGATATCATCGTCAACGCAGGTGACCCGGATAGAGAAGGTCAGTTGCTAGTCGATGAGGTTTTGTATTTTGTAGGCAATACAAAACCGGTGCAACGGATTTTATTAAATGCATTGGACGAGAAATCTGTAAAATCGGCGTTAGGTGATTTGCGTGATAATCAGGACTTTCACAATTTATATCAATCTGCATTAGCTAGAGCGCGTGCCGATTGGTTGATCGGGATGAATTTATCAAGGGCCTATACATTATCTGAACGATATAAGGGGAATAAGGTAACATTGCCTATAGGTCGTGTAAAAACACCAACGCTAGCACTCGTGGTACGTCGTGAGCGAGAATTAGCCGACTTTAAACCGGTTGATTATTTTACCGTTAAAATTTTATATACCCATGAGAATGGTACTTTTTGGGCAACGTGGCAACCTAAGGATGAACAAAAAGGATTAGATCCAGATGGTCGTCTTATTAATAAGGGGGTTGCTGAAAGCTTAGTGCAACAGCTAGTATCAAGCTCTAATGGTGTGATAAAATCCGTTACAAAATCCAAGAAGAAAGATTTACAACGGTTGCCATTATCCTTATCGTCATTACAAGTATTGGCAGGGAAGGCATACTCTTATGACCCTCAAACTGTACTTGATACGGCACAGAAATTATACGAGAAAAAATTGACCACTTATCCTCGTTCTGATTGTGAATACTTGCCACCTAATCAATATGGTGACCGCATGGCTATTCTCAGCAATCTAGCGCAATCGGAGGATGAAAAACTTTCACAATGGGCACAAAACGCGGATAGAAATATTAAAAGTCGTGCATGGAATGAAAAAAAGATTACCGCCCATCATGCAATCATTCCAACCACAGTTGCTTGTAATGTAAATAGCCTAACTCAAGCAGAACGTAATATTTACTTTCTCATCAGTCAGGCCTATATTGCTCAATTTTATGGCGAACATGTATATGAGCAAACAAAGATTGTAGTTGGTCAATGCGAGGAAGAATTCGTTGCCAATGGTCGCGTTGTTATTGAAGAAGGGTGGAAGTCCTTATATAAGCGACAAAAGTCTAAGACTAACGCAGATGGTGATGAACCGGACTTAATCGATGAACGAGGTGCAGAATCGGGGCCTAAAAAGGATGCTATCGAGGAAGCTGATCATTTGCCGTCGGTTAAAAAGAATGACTCAGTTCAATATACGGATTCATCTGTAGAGTCAAAACAAACAAAACCGCCATCTCGGTTTACACCGTCTACATTATTGCAGGCCATGAAGGAAATTCATAAGTTTGTAAAAAATGAGGAACTAAAGAAACAATTAAAGGCCGTATCTGGTATTGGTACGGAAGCGACGAGGGCCAATATTATTGATGAATTAATCAGTCGTGGGTTTATGAAGACGTCTGGTAAGAAGCAGGTGCTATCGCCTACCGATACGGGGTATCTCTTGGTGGATGCATTACCTGATGAATTGTTATATCCTGATGAAACAGCCGTTTGGGAGGAACGCCTTGCCCTTATGAGTGAAGGTGAGGATACACTGGAATCGTTCCTGAAAGATCAGATTCAATTTTTACAGCATTTAATTGATAAACTTGGCTTTGATAAGCAGGTAAGTCGTGATCAAATGATGCCGAACGTAGTACGTACCATTTCCAATCAAAATGCAAAAAGGCCGTTGGATGTGAGTCAAGAAAATTTAAAAAACTCACCTGAATGTCCATCCTGTAAGAAGGGGCGTTTGCAACAAAGAAATGGTAAGTTTGGTGCGTTCATGGGGTGTACTAATTATCCGTCTTGCCGATATACACAACCTGTTGGTGGCGAGCAAAATATAAGTGCGAATCTAGAGGTTCCAGAAGAATCAAAGCAATATGTATGTCCTCGATGCAAAAAGGGATATTTTGTAAAGCAAAAGATGAGAGGACGCACTACATGGGTTTGTAGTAATCGTTCAGCTTGCAAGACTCAGTGCATGGATGTAGATGGTGTACCGAGTATCTATGCAAATCAAAATAAATAATGGCACATAAAAAATGCGTGTAGCTTGTGATTGCTACACGCATTTTGTGTTATCTACGTTTGCCACGTCGACCTGTTTGTGATGTAGAGGTACGGCGTTGACGAGTATTGGAACCTTTATGGCCTCGAGCCTTATGGGCTTTTGCTTTTGTAGATTGATAGGAACTTGTAATTTTAGGTTTAGATGTTGCTTTTTTGCGTTTTGGCGCAGTACTTGCATTGCCTTTGGTCTTGATTTGTCCATCTTTTGTGTATTTTGTTAGGGTTGCTTGAATGGCACGTTCTATGCGTCGTAACCAAGATTCATCGGTTGGCGTAGCAAATGTAACGGCTATACCAGAATTTCCTGCACGACCTGTACGACCGATACGATGGATGTAGTAATCTACATCATGAGGTACATCATAGTTGTATATATGTGTGATGCCTTCGATATCGATGCCGCGTGCGGCAATATCAGTAGCTACCAAAATTTGTGTTTTTGCCTTGGCAAAGTCTCGCAGTATTTGTGTGCGTCGGCCTTGTGTTAGGTCGCCGTGCATTTCAGCAATGTTAAGACCTGCAGCTGTCAATTCATAGGAGAGGCGAATGGCGCCTTCCCGTTTATTACAGAACACGATTGCCAAATATGGATTATCTTCCTGAATCATCTTGATGAGTCGAGGCGTTTTGTCCTCTGGATTCATCATGTATACGCGTTGGTCGATTGAGTCAAGTGTAATGTGTTTTCCTTCTGCCGTTACAGATACAGGTTTTGACATGTACGCTTTTGCTAGGTTACGGATTTTATCAGGAATCGTAGCGGAGAAGAGTAACAATTGTCGATTCGCATCTGTTTGACCGATTAGGTTTTCAATATCTGGTAAAAAGCCCATATGAAGCATTTGATCTGCTTCATCTAATACTACGCGGCGGATTGAATCGAGATGGAGAGAACCTCGCTTGGCATGATCTAATAAACGACCTGGTGTACCTAGAATAACATGGGGACGTCTGCCCAGTTGTTGTAATTGTGCTTCAATTGTCTTACCACCGATGAGAGGGAGAATATCCACACCTAACACTGCACCAAGTACCTTTGCCTCATCAGAAATTTGCTTGATTAGCTCTCTAGTTGGCGCAATGATAAGTATTTGCTCTTGGTGTACATCTGTGTGAACGCGTTGCAAAATCGGCAATAGGAAGGCCAGTGTTTTGCCTGTACCTGTTTGTGCCTTTGCAATAATATCGTTGCCTTTGAAGACGATAGGAATCGATTGTTCTTGAATTGGCGTTGGTTCCTTGATGCCTTGTTTTTGTAAGGTGCTAATGAGTTCGTCACAAACGCCTAAGGATTTAAAAGATTTCATGAGTCGTCCTTTCTTTAATACATATTATATTAATTATACCTAATCTCATAGAGGTGAGCAAATATATGTCTATAGAGGAATTTGATTCATGAATAATGATAGTTAAATATTATTTATATTACATAAAATGAGAATAGAATACGTAAAATTGAGAAATAAATATAACGTAATAGTTAATGATTCTTGTGTGATACATTATTAAATGAGAATGGATGTAGTAATAAATGATAATTAAATAAACTATATTCTCACAATTAGAAATTGAAGAGTAATTTATGCATAAAATTTAATTAGTGGATAACAAAGTTTATATAAGTGTTTAGACTGTATTTTAAAAGTAATTTATAATCATATTTAATAATATGTATTAGTAATTTGAATAACAAAATGATAATTATTGTTGAAATTCTAAATGCGCATGATATAATAATTTAAGATATTAATACGCATTATTCATTGGATGTGTGTATGATATGAGGTTGTTAGGTACAATAATTAGGAGGTGTAATATGGCTATCAAGAAATTGAAAGACATGAAAGTAGGCGAATCTGGCGTTATCTCAGCTCTTCATGGCAGTGGTAATGTTAAACATCGTCTCATCGACATGGGCCTTGTTCATGGTACAAAAATTCATGTTATGAAATTTGCTCCATTAGGTGACCCTGTGGAAATCAAGGTTAAAAACTTTGAATTAGCGCTTCGTACAAGTGAAGCAGGTATGATCGATGTAGAGGTGTAATAGGAGGTCTTTCATGGCGGACAACGAAAAAATTCGCATAGCGTTGGCTGGTAACCCTAACTGTGGTAAAACCACAATGTTTAACAATATTACCGGCGCTAAACAACACGTTGGTAACTATCCAGGTGTTACTGTAGAAAAAAAGGAAGGTCATACAAAATTTGATGGCCAAGATTTATTATTTATCGATTTGCCAGGTACATATAGCTTGACAGCTCGTTCTATGGATGAATTGGTAGCGCGTAATGTTGTTATTAATGATAATCCAGACTTGATTGTTAATGTATTAGATGCATCTAACTTAGAACGTAACTTATACTTAGCAGCACAATTGATTGAACTTGAAGTACCAACAGTTTTAGCTTTGAACATGTCTGATGTAGCTGAAGAGATGGGCTTTAAATATGATACTGCCTTATTAGAAAAAATGACTGGTACCACAGTTGTTCGTACTGTTGGTCGTAACAATATAGGTACTAAAGAGTTATTGGCGGCTACTGTTCAATGTGCTAAGGAAAATAAAAAACCAGGAGTTATTGTTCCTTACGGTGACATCTTGGAACCTAAAATCGCTGAATTAGAAGAAGAAATTGTAAAGGCTGGCACTGTAACATATCCAATTCGTTGGGTAGCTGTTAAATTATTGGAAAAAGATGCTGATGTGGTTGGCAAAATCATGCGTCTTGACAATACTAATGGCATTATTGAGAAAGCTAAAGCAATTCGTGAAGAATTAAAAGATCAAGTTGATCTTGATGTGGTGTTCCAAGAATACCGTCACCGTTTTGCAGTAGAAGTATTCAATGCTATTACAGTAGAACATCCAGGCGACGTAGAAACACGTTCAGATCGATTAGATAAAATTTTGACACACCGCATCCTTGGTTTGCCTATTTTCTTGGCTGTTATGTGGTTGCTATTTAACTTTGTAAATACAGTAGGTGCAATTCCTCAAGGTTGGTTAGAGGACTTATTTACATGGCTTCAACAATTAGCTACAACTTACATTCCTGAAGGTCAATTACAATCTTTGGTATCTGATGGTATCATCGCTGGTGTTGGTGCCGTAATGTCCTTCGTACCATTGATTCTATTATTGTTCTTAGGTATTTCTTTCTTAGAAGATACTGGCTATATGGCGCGTGCAGCCTTCGTAATCGACCGCGTAATGCGCGCATTTGGTTTACATGGTAAATCCTTTATTCCATTGCTTTTAGGCTTTGGTTGTTCTGTACCATCCGTAATGGGTGCTCGTATCCTTGATAACTACAAGGATAGAATGGTAACAATTTTAATTACACCTTTCATGACATGTTCTGCTCGCTTGCCTGTATATACATTGTTTGCAGCGGCATTCTTTGATCCTGAAATGGCAGGTACTATTTTATTCTTAATTTACTTAGCAGGTATCATCTTTGGTGTTATTTTTGCTAAAATTTTCCGTAAGTACTTGTTCTCTGGTGATGCTGAGCCATTCGTAATGGAATTACCTCCTTATCATATGCCTACATTGAAAGCTACAGTAATGCATATGTACGAACGTGCTATCTTGTACTTAAAGAAAGCTGGTACATTCATCCTTGCTGCTTCCATTCTTGTATGGTTCATCACATCTTATCCAAATGATGTAGAATATTCTAAGGATTATGATCAATTACATGATCAAGTAGCTGCTACATATGAAGTTAAAGATGCTGACACATTAGCTCATTTTGGTATCACTACAGATGAACAAAAAGACCAAGTTAATGAAATCGTTGATAATATGAAAGCTACTGTAGAAGATGCTACTTCAGCGGCAGAAGATAATGATGAAGATGCTCCTGAAATTGAAGTTGAAGAAGATTCTGAAGCACCTGAATTGTTCAACGATATTAAGGAACAAAATGAACAATTATTCCCTGTAGCTTGGGCTATGTATAAAAACCAAGCTAACTTGGATGATGAAAATCAAAAACTTGATGAAGAACAAAAATCTGAAAAATTGGAACAATCCTATGCTGCTATGTTCGGTAAAGCAATTAACCCAATCTTAGCTCCATTAGGTTTCGATTGGAAAATCGGTGTGGCACTTGTGGCTGGTTTAGCAGCTAAAGAAGTTGTTGTATCTACATTGGGTACTATCTATGCGGTAGGTGGCGATACAGATCATCCTCAAGCATTGACTGATTACCTACAAAGTGATCCACACTTTACACCATTAATCGTATTAACATTAATGCTTTTTGTATTGTGTTATCCACCTTGCATCGCAGCTCTTGCGGTTATTAAACGTGAAACTGGTTCTTGGAAATGGATGTTATTCATGTTCTGTTATGAAAATGTATTTGCATGGATTGCATGTTTCATTTTCTATCACGTAGGTCTTGCATTGGGTTACTAATTCAAGATGTTGCTAAACATTTCGTTTTAACCACATCTTGAATACTTGTGACGATTTTATATAGTATAGTTGTAAATTTGTTATAGGTAATTTAAAAATAATACTTGATAATTATCAATATTCGTGGTTAAATGATAATGAGAAAAGGGAAATATCCAAGAGGTATTGCTTTTAGCTTATTTATCACTAAAGCACATATTGACATTTAGTTGATATTGAGAAAGAGGTATACTATGGATAACCTAATTATAGGACTTATAGTTCTGTTAGCATTAGCTTACTTAGGCAATAAAATTCGCAAACAAGTGTCTGGTAAAGGCGGTTGTGGCTGTGGCGGCGGTGGTTCTTCTGAAGAATCTAAGTCTCATAAGTCGTCTGGCTGTGGCAGCGGATGTAGTTGCAGTTGTGATGGTTCCAATAAAGCGTTGGGCATCAAACGCGTTGATAAGTAAGAATCTCATGCGGTAATGGAAGAGGAGTCTCTATAATGAGCTCCTCTTTTCATATATATGTATTAATTATGTCAAATAAGAAAGGAAACACATCATGTTTAACTTCAATCAAAACAATCTTAAAAACGCTAACTTATTCGCAGCAGGTCTTGCTTTGGGTACTGTAGGTCTTAAAGTGTTGACTTCTAAAGATGCTAAAAAAGTATATGCTGGTATCGTAGCAGCAGGCCTTCGCGCTAAAGAAACTGTATTGGAAACTGCTGAAAAAGTACAAGCTTCCGCATCTGATGTATTAGCAGAAGCTCAAGAAATTAACGAAGCACGCAACGAAGAAATCTTTGAAGAAAACAAATAATAGAAGGGTTTAACTATGTTACAATTTTCTGTTGTACGAAAACTCAGAAATCGCTTGCATGTTAAGGTAACAGGTCATCGCTTTACAGAAGCTGAAGCTGCTTATGTAGAGGATACATTATTACTCAATGATGCAATTTTAGACGTAACCTTCTATACGCGCAGTAGTCAGATCGCCATTAAACATACTGGAGATTCTGAAGCTGTTCGTGATGCGGTGTTAGGTCTACGCGATTTAGATTTGTCCGAAGCTCCTGCTTTGAACGAATACTCTCCGCGCTTGGTAAATAAAAAATACCGTGAAATGATGATTAATCGCACAGCTATTTACTTAGGTAAAAAAGCAGTGTTACCTGCACCAATTGCGGCTGCATGGGCATGGTTTGATGGTATTAAGTTTATCGGTAAAGCGATTAAAACTTTGTGGCAACGTAAGTTAACTGTAGAGGTTCTCGATGGTGTTGCTATTGGTGCAGCTTTACTTCAAAAAGATTATCCTACAGCTGGCGCTGTTATGTACCTATTGGGTATTGGTGATATCTTAGAAGAATGGACTCACCGTAAATCTGTATTGAACCTTGCTCAAAGCATGTCTTTGAATGTTGATAAAGTATGGGTTTTAGTTGATGACATTGAAGTTAGCAAGCCTGTTAACGAAGTTGTGGAAGGCGACAAAATCATCATCCGTCAAGGTGAAGTGATTCCATTGGATGGCACTGTAATCGATGGAGTTGTTCTTGTAAATGAAAGCTCCATGACCGGTGAACCAGAAGCGGTTCGTCGTGATCAAGACAGTTCTGTATATGCTGGTACTGTTGTTGAAGACGGTAAAGCTATTGTAGAAGTACGTAGCACATCCAAATCTTCCCGTTACGAAAAAATCGTAAACCTTATTGAAGAGTCTGAACAAATGAAATCCGGTATGGAACAACAAGCATACCGCATGGCTGATAAATTAGTACCTATTAGCTTTATCGGTGCTGGTTTAACATATTTATTGACTCGCAATGTAATGAAAGCATTGTCCTTCGTTATGGTTGACTTCTCTTGTGCATTAAAATTGTCTATCCCATTAGCTGTCCTTTCAGCAATGCAAGAAGCATCTAAACGCGGTATTACCGTTAAGGGTGGTAAATTCTTAGAACAAATTGCACAAGCAGATATGATTGTATTTGATAAAACAGGTACACTTACTAAAGCAGAACCTGAATTTGAACAAATCATTCCATTCAATGGTCATGATGCAGATGAAATGTTAAAATTAGCTGCATGTATTGAGGAACATTTCCCTCATTCCATGGCAAAAGCAATTGTACGTGCTGCAAAGGATCATTCCTTGCCTCACAAGGAAATGCATTCCGACGTAGAATACGTTGTAGCTCATGGTATTGCATCTAAAGTTGGCCGCTACCGTGTACGCATTGGTAGTGCTCACTACATCTTTGATGATGAAAAAACAAAGATTCCTGCAGATGAACAAGAAAAGTTCAATAACTTGCCAAATTCATCTTCCCATATTTACCTCGCTATTGGTGGTACTTTAGCAGCGGTTATTTGTATTAAAGACCCTGTACGTGATGAATCCAAACAAGTTATTGCTGATTTACATGCATTAGGTATTAAAAAGGTTGTCATGATGACTGGTGACTCCAAACGCAATGCTCAACGCGTAGCTAATGAACTTGGTATCGATGAAGTGCATGCAGAGGTATTGCCAGAAGATAAGGCAGCCTATGTAAAACAAGCAAAAGCAGAAGGCTATACTGTAATGATGGTAGGGGATGGTATCAATGATTCCCCAGCTATTTCTGAAGCACATGTAGGCATCGCAATGAATGAAGGTGCTCCTATTGCTCAAAAAATTGCGAACGTTACCATTTCCTCTGATAACCTACAAGCTCTTGTAGATTTACGTCGTATTTCTATTGCGTTGATGAAACGTATTAAATCCAATTACAATGGCATTGTTGGCTTTAATGGTGCCCTTGTTGGTGGTGGCGTACTTGGCTTCATGCCTCCAAGTCAAACCGCTTGGTTACATAACCTATTTACATTAGGTATTGGCATCGAAAGCATGACTCCATTGTTGAAGGAAGAAAAAACTGAAGATACACATACAATTGATATCACCGCTGAATCTACAGTGGCATAACAATTGCGTATATTGGCTTTTACTGCCTGAGCTTAATAAAGGACCTCTTATAGAAAATTTCTATAAGAGGCCTTTTTTTGTAGCATTTTACTGGTGTGTAGTGTACAATATCAAGTGATTAATTATCTTAGGAGAACCTATATGAACACTTTGTTGGATATCTGTAAACAATCACTATATTTGAATATATTTATCGTGGCTATCCCTGTTATATCGTATATGATACATAATGGATCTAGTGCTACGGTGGCATTAGTATGGTATTTGCTGTTGTCTTTATGCATTCCATGGGCGTATTTATCATTTAAATCAAGCACATTTGGATCTGAAAATAAACGTATAAACCGCATTATATATGTGCTAGGGTGGGTCGTTATTCAGTTCGTGACTTATAAACTAATGTTCCTTGGTCTTGATTTGAATTGGCTATGGGGATTGCCATCTATTGGACGGGATATTATTTTTCTCGTTGGTATGTATGGTCAAGTCACAGTTGTGCTTATCATAGCGTATTTGATTTCTCAACTATTGGGAGGCACACATGAATAAGCAGTTCATAATATTTACATTAATTAGCGCGTTGTTTGTAAGTGTAGTGACTGCCGTATTGCATCAAACAGGTTTTAGTTCTCCTTATATCACATTTCCTGTTTTATCTCTATTAATACCTATCATATTACAACGGATGCGACAAGGTCAGTTTGACGAATTGCCACTTCGTATGGGATACCATGTATATAGTTGGGCCATTTTTACGGTTATCAATCTATTTACTACACCATTTAATGTAACATTGGAAAATCAAGCGCTTATAGCACTAGTTTTTTTATGTGTATATTTCTTTACACAGGTCTTACTTGAACTAGTGGCTTTATTGATGACATTTTTCTTTAAGCGCAATCATAGGTGGGGCGTAATTGATGAAGCTCTAGATATGGCGGTGTACATTCTACCGATTCCATTTATCTACTTGGGTTCTATTTTTTATATCAATTTGACGGATCCTATCATGGTAGCTTATTTTGGCCCTACTATTAGTTTAAATGCCCTTGTTGGGGAATTTCTATTCATCATTGTTTCTATGCTAGTGTTTGCATTCTATATGTACCCTCGTAATGGTGAATATAAAGGAACTAGGTTATTGCGTATTGTCGTTACGGCTGCTATGCTATTAGCGATGAATGGTCATATATTGTATGGTGGGTATATTCCTGAATTTGTGAAAGCTATTGCACCTACTATATTCCCAATTTATCAAGGTAATCCTCTTGTATTTATTACGCCAGGATTATTAGAACTTGTGTTTATTATCGTATCTGTACTAATTGGTAGACTAGTAGAGATAGGTATAATAAAAGCTCTTGCAAAACGCAAGGGGTGATTTTATTTCTAGTTTCGACTCATATCCTTAGAGAATGAGAGCGGAGGAGGATTATTTTATGAATGAAAATGTGAAGGATGGTAACCAACAGGTACCAATCCAAGAACAACAAGCCACACAAACAGAGCGTAAACAGAGTACAGAAACTGTTACAAAATCAGGTTTAACATTACGTGAACTAACGATTGTGGGCTTGTTAGCGGCTATTACCATTATTTTAGGCCTTTCAGGCTATGGTATTATGGCGTTAGGACCATTGAATGTTACTACCTTGCATGTACCGGCATTAATAGGTGCCCTTGTAGAAGGACCTAAGGTTGGTGCATTTGTAGGCTTAATTTTTGGTGTCTATAGTTTTTGGCAAAATTTTACAGCTCCAAATATTTTGTCACCTTTATTTATCAATCCTTTGGTATCAGTAGTGCCACGGATTATATTCCCTATATTGGCTGTATTGGTGTATAAATCTTTGTGGAAGGTACCACAAGGACCACGCTTGATCGTTTCTGCGTTGATGGGTACTGTATTCCATACATGTATGGTTATGGGATTAATTTATGTATTGTACTCCAATATGTTTGCAGAAGCAATGCATCTTACATCTGATCAAGTAATAGGAACCATTTTAATACTATCTGTGACACATGGTATTCCAGAAGCGATTTTTGCTGGTGTTATCGTAACACCAATTGCATTGGCTTTGCGTAAAGCATTGCGTAAGGACGTACAAAAATAATTTATATTTTACATAGTTTGAATATCTATGATAAAATAATAGTAATACAATAAGTATTGAGGAGGATAATCATGGCTAAACGTATTCGTACAATCAACACTGAATCTCTACAAAAAACTGCTAAAACTGGTGGTTGTGGTGAATGCCAAACTTCTTGCCAATCCGCTTGCAAAACAAGCTGTACAGTAGGCAACCAAGTTTGCAAACAAAAATAATAAAAAGAGAGCCGATGGCTCTCTTTTTTTATGTATGTATAGATTACATATTATCTATGGTATATATTTATGAGGACTTTCAGCACGATATATGAAAAATGTGGTACAATTATCTAGAAAGTTCTATATAGTTTAGCGCTTTCACATACACATAATTTGGAGGTACCATGTTAGAATTAAAACCAATGATCCACAAGTTTCGGATGAAAGATAACTACTATTGTTTAGATGTAAATAGCGGTATCATTCACGTTATTGATGAACTCATTGATAAAGTATTAGATATATATGACGGCACAAATCACGACGCGGTACATGCTGCGATGGATAGTTCAGAGAATCCAGTAGAATTAGATGAAATTATGGATGAATTAGATGAGCTCATCGCTGCAGAACAATTATTTGCGCCTATGAGTACTGAATTTAAGCTCGTAGTTGGTGAAAAACCAATCGTTAAAGCATTATGTCTTAACATTGCTCATGATTGTAATTTAGCATGTAAATATTGCTTTGCTAGCCAAGGCGATTACGGCGGTGTAAAACGCGAATTGATGAGCTTTGACGTGGCTAAACGAGCTGTTGATTTTCTCATCCAAATGAGTGGTACTCGCCAGCATTGTGAAATCGATTTCTTCGGTGGCGAACCTTTACTTAACTGGGATGTGGTAAAACAAACCGTAGAATATATTGAGCAAGAGGCACCAAAGCACAATAAAATCTTTAAATTGACATTGACTACTAATGGCATGCTATTGTCTCAAGAAAAAATCGATTATGTAAACGAACATAAAATGAGCTTGGTCTTGTCTCTAGACGGCCGTGAGGATGTACACAATGCTATGCGTCCAGTTGCTGGTAGCGGTGCTAATTCTTATGAATACATTGCTAAAAATCTTGTGAATGCTGTAAAGCAACGTCATGGCTTAGAATATTATGTACGCGGCACATATACGCATAGAAATCTTGATTTTACTAAGGATGTATTGGCTATGTCCGATTTAGGATTTGAGCATTTGTCTATGGAGCCTGTAGTAGGCGAAGAAGGCGACTATGTACTTCGCGAAGAAGATTGGCCAACGCTTGAGAAAGAATACGAAAAATTAGCTGACATATATTTGCAACGCCAAAAGGAAGGCTGGGGTGAAAAGTTCAACTTCTTCCACTTCCGTATGGACTTATATCGCGGGCCTTGCATGGCAAAACGTTTACGCGGTTGTGGTGCTGGTCATGAATATATGGCTGTAGTGCCAAATGGCGATATTTATCCATGCCATCAGTTCGTTGGCAAAGATGGATATATATTGGGTAATGTATATGAAGGATTGAAGAATACTGAAATTCCAAAGGATTTCCGCAACACACATGTGTTCACCAAACCTACTTGTGCGGAATGTTGGGCTAAATTCTTCTGCTCTGGTGGCTGTCACGCCAATAACATCACATTGGGCGGCGACTTACAAACTCCTTATGAATTTGGATGTCGTCTACAAAAGAAACGCATTGAATGTGCTATTATGATTCAAGCTGAGCTTGAACAAGCAGGCATTGATGGCAGCATTCCTGTTGCCTTAGGATAGACATTTTACATATTGTTATACGTTTTGTAATAGGAGCCACTATGGACACTAGATTGGAAGACAAACAAACTATTGAACGATGGGGGATTCGATTTACAGGTATCGTACAAGGGGTCGGATTTCGGCCCCTTGTTTCTATGTTGGCCCATCAATTAAGCATCAATGGGTTTGTATATAATGATAGTTCTGGCGTATATGTTGAGGCTCAGTCCGATGTAGAAACATTACAATTATTTGTAGATTCGATTCAGGAAGAACAGCCTCGATTATGCCGTATAACACATGTGGGTATTACAAAGCTGGATCTAGATGACGTTGATGATCATGCGGAATTTGTCATCAAACAGTCTCCTCTTGAGGGACAGGTAAATACCTTTATAAGTGCGGACACATCTCCTTGTGAAGAGTGTTTGTCTGAAATGAAGGAATCTGGTAGACGCTATGACTATCCTTTTATCAACTGCACCAATTGTGGACCACGCTATTCTATTATCAAGTCTATGCCTTATGATCGAGAACGTACTACTATGGCCGACTTTACCATGTGTGAAGATTGCCATAATGAATATGTTGATGTAAATGGTCGTAGGTATCATGCAGAACCAAACGCATGTGCTGAGTGTGGTCCTAGTTATCAATTATTAGACAAGGATGGTCACGTATGTGAGGTACAGGATTGTTTTGAACGCGCTAGAGAACTAATTGCTAATGGAGCCATTATAGCTTTAAAAGGAATTGGAGGCTATCATTTAGTGTGCGATGCCACTAATGATGAAGCTGTCCGATTGTTGCGAGAACGAAAACACCGTAAGGATAAGCCCTTTGCTATTATGGCTGGTTCTATCGACATCGTAGAAGATTTTGCTGTCGTCAACGATGGCGATTTAGATGTATTAAGTGATATGGCACGACCTATTGCTTTGTTGGAGAAGATTGCTGCGCCTCACATATCTATCAGTGAATTAGTGGCACCTAGTAATCATTTAATCGGCGTTATGTTGCCCTATGCGCCGGTACATCATGTGTTAGTCCCAAAAGATGCGGTCTGGGTTATGACTAGCGGTAATGCTAGTGGAGATTCTGTAATCTATGATGATGAAAAGGCGTTGTCAGAATTACACAGTATAGCAGATTATTTTTTGACACATAATCGCCAAATTTATGCACCTGTCGATGATTCCATTGTATCAGTAGTGGAAGATACGCCTGTATTAATTCGTCGGAGTCGTGGATATATTCCAGAACCAATCCACTGTGAATCAATCAACGATATATCGATACTCGCCATGGGGAGCGATCTTAAAAATACATTTGCCATTAATAAGAATCAAGAAATTTTGATAGGACCCCATATTGGTGATTTAGCTAGTCAGTCTACGCACGATACCTTTGAGTGGACTATACAACGATATGAACAGCTGTTTGATGTACAACCACAAGCCATTGTTATGGATAAGCATCCAGCATTTTTCTCATCCAACTATGGAAGAACATTGAGTCAAACTTTGCATGTTCCTGCTATAGAGGTTCAACATCACCATAGTCATATTGCGGCTGTTATGGCCGAGTATGATTTGAAATACCCTGTGCTAGGCATTTGTTTTGATGGCACTGGATATGGAGATGATGATACGATTTGGGGCGGTGAATTTATGTTGTGCTATGGGGCAGAGTATATGCGTGTTGCACATATTCATTTAGCGCCTTTGCCTGGTGGTGAGAAAGCGGTAAAAGAACCATGGCGTCAAGCTTTATGGTACTTACGAAATTATTATGGGGATGAGTTGCCTAATATATATAAAACATGGTTAACCACATTGCCTAAAGGCTGGCAAATTTTAGATAAGGCATTACAATCAGACATGTCCATGATGATGACTTCCAGTGCAGGTCGGTTGTTTGATGCGGTTGGATCCTTGCTAGGATTGGGGAATGAGCATTCTTTTGATGCACAAATCGCGATAGCTCTAGAGTCGGCATGTCAAAATGAAGATGGACGCTTGTTAGATTTTAATTATGATGGTGAGATTCTAGATTTTGTGCCTACCGTACAGCAGATTATGGATGGTTATTCCCGTGGTGAAGGTGTATCTTCGTTAGCTGCTAGCTTTCATAAAACATTAGCTATAGCAATTTGTGAGGTAGGTGCAGACTTATGTGAACGCTATGGCATTGATGACGTGTGTATTGGTGGTGGCGTTTTTCAAAATCGCCAATTATTAGCATCCTTACAGCATAAGTGGCATCATGGAACATTGTATATCAATAAAAAAGTGCCTTGTAATGATGGTGGCTTATCTTTAGGGCAATTGTGGATTGCTCATCAAAAAATGAAATAAAAGTATCATTGGTTACATAAGATACCTTGTATTTGTGATACAATTGATATGTTCAAAATATTTGAATTAATAGTTATAAGTATATATTTATAAATCAGAATTACTGGAGGAGGGTATATGTGTTTAGCAGTACCAGCACAGTTAGTTTCTATTAATGATGCCATTGGCACAGTAGAATTAACAGGTGCAACACGCGATTGTAGCTTACTTCTCGTGCCAGATGCAAAAGTGGGGGACTGGTTATTAGTCCATGCCGGTTTTGCCGTTCAAATTGTAGATGAAGAAGAAGCGAAGGCAACATTGGATGCCTTCCGGGAGTTGGAAGAACTTGAAGAAGCTTACTTTGCAGGAAAAACAGAAAACAGCTGATGCTCTATTACATCGCATCAATGAACTCCACACACCAGGCGAATGCGTACGCCTTATGGAGGTGTGTGGTACACATACGGTATCCATTTTTAGAGAAGGGTTACGTCAATTATTGCCATCGGGAATAGAGTTGGTCAGTGGTCCTGGATGCCCTGTATGTGTAACGGACCAAGTGTATATGGATAAAGCTCTAGAGTATGCCAAACGTGATGATGTTATTATTGCCACCTTTGGGGATATGCTAAAGGTGCCAGGTAGTTATAGTAGTCTTAGTGAAGCTCAAACACAGGGTGCTCATATTCATGTTATCTATACGCCGTTAGAAGTGTTGGAACTAAGTAAAAAATATCCTGATAAGTACATTGTATTTTTAGCAATTGGGTTTGAAACGACTATTGCTGTCATCGGTGCCACTGTGAAAGCTGTAGCACAGGCTGGCGTGAAAAATGTATTATTTTTAGTGTCTCATAAATTGGTTCCACCTGCATTGCGTGCCTTGTTAGATCGACAAGCGGGACAAATTGATGGATTCATCTTGCCAGGGCATGTCAGTGTTATCATAGGCGAAAAACCATATCAATTTTTACCGGATGAGTATAAAATTCCATCCTGCATTGCTGGGTTTGATGGAGTAGAAATATTATCCGCTATTGTCAATATTTTAGAACAACGAAAAAGTGGTCATTTTGAAGTCGGTAATACCTATCATTCTGTTGTTATGAAGGAAGGTAATCCTGTGGCTGTGCGCATGATGAATGAAATATACGATGTTTGTGATGATGCATGGCGTGGCATTGGTACAATTCCAAATTCTGGGTTACAGCTTAATGATGACTACGCATTTTTAGATGCAGAAAAAATGCTTCCTATACAGCTAGAAAAACCGTCTCTTGATCCTAAAGGTTGCCAATGTGGTAGTGTATTACAAGGTTTAATCAAACCTAATGAGTGCCCGCTTTTTGGAAAAGCGTGTACGCCGGATCATGCGGTAGGTGCTTGTATGGTATCTGTAGAAGGTAGTTGTGCTGCATGGTATAAGTATGGCTTTTCTAGTGGCGGATTAGCCTGGGAGGATTAAATGGAACGAGTTCGTTTAGTTCATGGAAATGGTGGTCGCTTTAGCCACGAATTGACAGAACGATTTATATTAAAATATTTTACTAATGATCTGTTAGCGCCCTTGCATGATGGGGCACAATTTCCGGTATCATCTGGGAGAATGGCTTTTACAACCGATTCCTATGTTGTACAACCAACCTTTTTCCCTGGTGGTAATATAGGTAAATTAGCTGTATGTGGTACAGTCAACGACCTAGCTATGAATGGTGCTGTTCCACAATATCTAAGTTGCGGGTTAATATTGGAAGAAGGATTGCCCTTCGATGAGTTAGAAGAAATTCTAAGTACTATGGCAGATATGGCAAAACTTGCGAATGTACAAATCGTAACGGGTGATACAAAGGTCGTAAAAAAAGGTGAAGTTGATAAAATTTACATCAATACGGCTGGTATTGGTATGATTCCCGAGGATATTCATATAGGTCCAAATTTTGTAAAACCTAATATGGATATCATCTTATCTGGATCGATTGGTGATCATTCTATAGCTGTTATGGGTGAAAGATTTGGCTTAGAATTGTCAAACTCTATTAAAACCGACTGTGCTCCATTAAACCACATGGTTCACGCTGTTTTACAGGAAGTTGGCCCTCAAGTTACATTACTACGCGATCCGACGCGTGGTGGTGTTGGCACAGTCCTTAAAGAGATAGCAGAGCAAAGTCAAGTAGGGATAAAGGTAGAGGAATCTCAATTTGTTATTCATGATGAAGTGAAGTCTGTTTGCGACATATTGGGGTATGACCCTTTATACTTAGCCAATGAAGGTAAATGTATCTTCGTAGTAGACCCTACTGTAACTGATCGAGTGTTAGACATATTGCATGGGTTCCAAGAAGGACGCGAAGCAACACGTATTGGTGTCACTATGGATAAAAATATCGGTAAAGTGGGTTTACAGACATCCATTGGTGGCGTTCGTCTTGTAGACTTACTCGGCGAAGATCAAGTGCCAAGAATTTGTTAAGTTTTAGTATCTAAATATGATATGCTGAAAAACATAGTTAAAAATTCAATTGTATAAAATTCATAATAAACTCATTGTATTTTTATATAATTTTACTATCTTTAAGTGTAAGTATTTATACTTTCACTAGAAACTATGTATAGAATTTGTTAAAATATAAGTATCTATTAGGAGGCTTATCATGAAAAAGAAAATTATGACCGCTGTTCTAGGGATTTGTTTGACTACAACTGCATTTGGTGGTATTTTAACTACTCAAGCTGGTGGTTTAAGTAGCATCCTTGGTGGTGCCGCTAAAATCGGTGGCGTTGGCATTTTAGTTAGCAAATTTGGTCCACAAATTGATTCTTTCTTAAATAAATTACTAAAACAAAATAATTTGAGTACTGAATATACTACGAAAGTAGTGCCTATTATTAGTATTGGCTCAAAGGGATATATTGGTGCTGCCCAAGTAACTGGCCCTGCATCTAGCATTGAACAAGTTAAGGCGGTGGCTCAAGTAGAAGGTAGCTTTAATGGTATGGTTCGTGTTAAAGGCCTAGTTCCAGTAGATAGTACAAACCCTGTAGGCGCTTCCCGTGTTCAAGGTGTGGGCGTATCTGCGCTTATTGATTTGAAAATTTAATGGCCACTGAGTTACTCCGTTAAGGAGAACTCAGAAAATAAGCACGGTCTTAGGCCCGTGCTTATTGTGCTGTTTAACGTATATGTCCCATAGAGGATGAGTTGTGGAGGATTATATGAAGAAGCAAGTACTTACACTTTTGATGGCATCTTTATTGACAGGCACGGCATTTGCTGCACCTGGTACAGTTACGGAAAAAACACAAGTATTAGAAAGCACTGTATATGGTGCACCTCAAGATGGCGCTGTAGTAGATCGCATTAACCAATTGGATGAAACTGTGTATGGCAATGGTTTTTCTGGTAATTCAGCTACATTGAGCAAACGTGTAGATTCTTTATATGATTCCGTTGAAGGTAGTGGTACCAATATTTCATTGCGTGAAGAAATGGACGCACTTGAATATACATACCAAAACAGCATTAATGATGGTTCTTTGGTAGAACGTGTTGAAAAGATGGAGCGTAGTGTGAATGGTAGAATTTCAACAGGTTCATTACAAAAACGTATTATTAGCTTGAAAACCAAGGTATATGGTAGTAATGTAACCCTTACAAATCAAGTAGGCACACTATCTTCTGATCACGTGTTCAAGGTAACACTAAATGATGCGGTATCCACAAAAACTAGTCATGAAGGGGATACAATTAAATTCACTGTTGCAGAAAATGTAATGGATGGCAACGTATTGTTGGTGCCAGCTGGTACGGTAGGTTCTGCAACGATTACATCCTTGAAAAAAGCGCGCTCTTTTGGACGTAATGGTGCATTAGATATAACTTTTGACTCTGTTCCTGCTATTGATGGTACAGAATTTACTGCTGTACAAGGTAATGAGGCTAAGGAAAAAACAAAGGGCGAGATTAAAGCGGCTGGTGCCTCTGTGGCTGGTGCAGTTCTACTTGGCCCTGTTGGCTTAGTAGGTGGTGCTTTCATTAAGGGTAAAAATATTGATTATCCAGTAGGCTCCACTATATTTATTCAACCTCAAGACTCTGTATCTATTCAAGGTCTTGTTATTGGTGGTGATGGGTTAGCTCATAGTGATGATGAACTAGCTGAAGCCGTGACAGTACCGACTGCAACTGATGATTCCGTAGATAGCACTGTGGATGAAGCAGATGATTCAACTGTGAACACTGACGAAGAAGATACAAACACTGCTGATTCAGAAGAAGTAGAAGATACAAATGATACAGCAGAAAATGTTTCACAACCAATCGTCGTAGTAAAGCGTAACCAATAGAGGAGTTTAGTAACCATGAGGAAACAAAGAGTACAATGGCTCGTGGCAGCATGCTTGCTTTGTTTAGCCCAGCCAGCGTGGGCTGCTTCAGACTCAATTACATATCAAGATAGTTTAGATAGTATATCTGAATCATATCCAGGTGAATTGCAACAACCTTCGACACCTGAACGCAGCAATATTCGTGTTGTTCGTCGTGGTGCTTCACCGATTACGGCACCAACAGAAAAATTACCAACTCGTGTTGATGCTGATAAAATGACATATTCTGGGAGTACTGGCGATGTAAATGCTTTTGGTAATGTAGTAGTTACTCAAGGTAATCGCACATTATTAGCTAATCGCATTACTGGTAATACTAAGACTACAGAATACAGAACTGCAGATGGTCCATATCGCTATTTAGAAGATGGTGGTAAAACAAAAGACCTTACTGGTGATGTTATGACCTATCGTACCAGTGACCAACATTTTGATGCCGGTCATACGCAAGGTTGGTCTGATCCTTATTATGTGAAGGGGCAGAACTTATCCTATGATGGTAAAACCGGTTCCATTGAAAAAGGTATGATTACATCTAAGCATGCGATGGCATTCAAACATACACCTGATTACCGCATTGAAGGGGAAGACATTAAAATTTACCCTGGTGATAAGGTGGTTATTCAACATCCAAGCTTTTACATTAAGAATTTTAAACTCTTTAGCTTGAAATCTTATACCAAATCTATACGTGGAGATAAACAAGGTAAAGTAAGTGCATTTTCTATTATGCCACGGCCTATTTATAATAGTGATGATGGTATAGGATTGCGTGGTAATGCGGAAATTCCATTGGGGAAATCTGGTGAAGCATATTTTGATTATAAATGGTATTCAAAAGCCGGATTTAAGCCTCAAATTGGATATCGCTATTTCTTACCTTGGGGGACTGCATCCATCGGGTATAGTAAAGTATCCAATGAATATAATGATGAAACTGTATGGGTAGAAAAAATCGGTGAATTACGTCTTGATACACATACGTACCATATTGGTAAATCCCCATTTACTGCACGTGGTGAAACAAGTATTGGTTATTGGAAGGAAGGTTCTGTAAAGGGATCTCATAAGGATTATAAGGTAGAGGTATCTCATGATCCAATCAATCTTTGGAAGGATGGCACATTGCGATTCTTCGGTGGCTACCAACGTGACTATTATGGCTATGATAAATCGATACGAAGCATGCCATACTGGGGTGCTCAATTCCGCACATCTGTTGGACCGAGAGTTAATGCGTGGGTTTCCTATAATCAACGTAATATTAATTATAATAATTCACCATACCGTTTTGACAGTACTGAGCTTCCTAAAGAACTTATTTATGGTGGGTCCTTTAAATTAACACGCCTCGATGATATTTCTGTAAGTGTTAAACAAAATATGATGAGTGGCGATGTGGATTCCATCTATTACACATACCATCGCGATTTGCACTCCTTTGATATGTATGTAACATATAAAGATTCCCATAAAAATAACGATAACCAATGGAAGATTAAATTTGTTGGTAAAGATTTCTAAGGAGCATAAATATGAAGTCTATTCGTAAGGCTGTTATTCCAGCAGCTGGTTTTGGCACACGTTTTTTGCCAGCAACGAAAGCACAACCAAAGGAAATGTTGCCTATTGTCGATACACCGGCGATTCAATATATTGTAAAAGAAGCACTCGATTCTGGTATTGAAGAAATTCTTATCATAACAGGTCGTAGCAAACGCGCTATAGAGGATCACTTTGATAGTAGTGTTGAATTAGAAGAGCTATTGCAAAAGCAAGGTAAAAATAAACAATTAGCTATGGTAAAAGATTTGGCGGATATTAAAATTCATTTTATTCGTCAGAAATCACCGCGTGGTTTAGGTGATGCCGTATTATGTGCTAAAGCGTTTATCGGTGATGAACCATTTGCCGTATTATTAGGTGATGATATTGTTTATAATCCAGAAAAACCATGCTTACAACAGTTGATGGATTGCTATGAACAACATCCAGGTATCATATTAGGTGCTCAATTTGTACCGAATGAAAAAGTAAGCTCTTATGGTATTGTATCCGGAGAACCGTTGGCAGATAACTTATATCGCGTTCATGGTTTAGTAGAAAAGCCAAGTGTTGATAAGGCACCGTCCAATTTAGCTGTTCTTGGTCGCTATATTTTAACACCTGATATTTTCGATATTTTAGAGAATACAAAACCTGGTGTTGGTAATGAAGTACAGTTGACTGATGCATTAGCTGCGTCAAAAACAGATAAATATGCATTAGCCTATGAAGGGATTCGCTATGATACAGGTGATAAATTGGGCTATTTGAAAGCTACTGTTGAGTATGCTCTTAGAAATGAAGATTTAGGACCTGCATTTAGAGAATATTTGAAAGGTTTGAAATTATAAACTAAATTATATATTTTTTCGACCTAGATATAAAATTGAGGCCACCGTTGATTATCAATGGTGGCTTTTCTTGTTAACCTGTGTATAGATGCTGGTTGACTATGATGGAATCGTTGATTATAATTTAATAGTAATGGTATAAAACTATTATTATAATGATGAAATATAAGGAGTAACATGCGAGATTTATTAGCTCTTTTAACTGATGAAACAACATTAAATTTACCTACTAATTGTGTTATTACAAAGGCTTATTTTGATACACAAGGTACAGCTAATACTGTGTTTCATGATGTAGAGTACAGAAATAATCGTATTTTTGTTTGTATGTCTAATACAAGCGGTACATTATGGGTGGATTTATTACAATTAACGAGACCTTTACAAATTCGTCAGATTCCCAAAGTTAACGAAGGAGATAAGACTCTTGCATTTACAAAGGATGAAATTATACAATTCGTAGAGGATGTAAACGATCGTAATCGTATTCATCGTGAAGCTCCTTATATAGTTCCAGGTTTACTTATACTTGAACACCTTTGGAATCATATGATTAATCATAATACGACTGTTGGGGTATCTATCCGCTTTTTATCGCCCATGCTTGCTGATGATTGTGTTAATATTGATAATCGGCGTAAAATGGGTGTATTGGATGGCCTATTAGATGATATGGTTCTGTTCAAAGCTCGTCTCTATGATGAGCATAAAACGATGTAATATTTTTTATATAAATGAGGTATATTATGGAAGCAAGACGTTTAACAAAAATGGCTTTATTAACAGCGCTATTATGCGTGTCCGCATGGATTTCATTTCCACTACCATTTAGCCCAGCTATGGTAACCGCATTAACATTGGTAGCTACATTGACAGGTTTATTATTATCTCCTAAGGATACATTAATCGTATTCATCGTCTATGTATTGCTTGGAACTGTAGGATTACCAGTATTTGTAGGTGGTACATCTGGACTAGGTAAGCTACTTGGACCTACTGGCGGCTTTATCTTCTCTTGGCCAGTTGCTTACACTTTGTTAAGTATCTGTAAGGGTAAATCAAGAAGTTTCTTATCTTATAGCTGGCGTTCTATAGCCATTACAATTCCTGTAGTATATATTTTTGGTGTAGCTGGATTTATGATTGTTACAGGAACTCCATTTTGGGCGTCTCTACCAATCGTGATGCTTCCATATATTCCTGGTGATATTGTAAAATGTTTAGTTGCCTCTTGGTTAGCTACAAAAATTAAAATACAATGATGATATGTGTAGGAGGTGTTATTAGTACACCTCCTTATTTATATGGAGAGCTACTATGTCTGTTTTTATTCATAATGGTTTACGAACCCCCATTGGTGTGGTCAATGGACAATATAAATCAATACGCCCTGAATTACTTGGCGCAAAGGTTATCAACCAGTTGTTTTATCGTATGGAACAGCCTTCTATTGATACTATTTTTTGTGGCAATGCTGTTGGTACAGGTGGAAATATTGCGCGATTGATGGGGCTTTACAGTGAGTTGCCAAACACCATTCCGGCTGTTACGGTGGATATGCAATGTGCATCGGGGATGATGAGTATTGAGATGGCCTATGCTCATATAGCATCTGGACTGATGAATACGGTGATAGCTGGTGGTATTGAAAGCTCGTCCTTACAGCCTATGAGAAGATATGCAGAATATGATGATCGTCGGGGCGATTATATGGTGGCGCAATTTTCTCCTGAGGATAGTTCACCGTTAGCTATGTTAGAAGGAGCGGAGCGCACCATGATAAAACATGGCGTAGGTGTAGAGGAGTTAAATCCATATATTATTAGGAGCCACCAATGTGCACAGCATGCGAAAGACAAGGGTATACTTTCACCATATATACTGGATATTGAAATAGATGGAAAACACTGTATTGATGAATCAATCCGTTCATCTATGAATGAAAAACTGTTAAATCGTATGAAACCTCTATTAGGACCTCATTCTATAACGACAGCAGGTAACGCTTGTTTAACTCATGATGGTGCAGCCTTTGTAACGCTAAGCAATCAACCGGGGCCATTTAAGATTATTCAGATTATGCCTTGGGCTGGAGACCCTTTGTATAGCCCAGAAGGTGCGTTGTTAAGTACCAAAAAGATATTAGACGTAACCGAGCTTTCACCAACAGCAATCGATGTGTTTGAATGGAATGAAGCATTTGCCGTAATCTCAGCCTTGTTTGGACGAGAATATCCAAATCTGGTTGAACGATATAATATGTTAGGTGGTGCATTGGCCTATGGACATCCTTATGGATGCTCTGGAGCTATGTTAGTATTGCACTGTATGGCAGCCTTGTCATATTGCAATGGGCGATATGGTTTGTGTGCCATTGCAGGGGCTGGAGGTACAGGAACAGCTATGATTATTGAGCGTGTATAGGTTAGGAATATATTGATGAGTAAGATATTGCAGAACATATATAAGTATGGTCAGAACCAACAGTTCCATATGGCCCTTATTATAGATGAAATTCATTATACATATAAGGACATTTATGAAAGTGCTATAGCACGAGCGCAGCACATAGAGTCCGATGCATGCATTACACGGATTATAAATGGGAATCGACAAATTATATTTATAGATACAGATTCTGTATATGAGCAACTCATATTGTGGTTAGCTACACTATGTAAAGGATATATTCCTATTGTTTCACATCCACATATGGATAATAAGTATCGCCAACAGTTAATAAGTTTACTTGGTAAAACAGATATCCCTAATGACGCGCAGTTTGGTGTTCTCACATCTGGTACAACAGGTATGCCTAAACCTTTATGGCGCACAGAATCATCTTGGTCTAATTATTTTGATATACAAAATAATATCTTTCATATTGATAAAGCAACACGTATATTTGTGCATGGCAGTTTTAGCTTTACAGGCAATACGAATATGATGTTAGCTGTCCTATGGGCTGGCGGTCAAATCGTAACGAGTGATAAAATGCAACCAAAGAGATGGCAATCATTGATTCATTCCCATCAATGCACTCATATTTATATGTTGCCTACAAAACTGCGTTTACTATTACGATGGAATAGCATTACCTGTTCTTGTGTACAATATATTATTGCAGGCTCACAAGTTGTAGATACAGAATTATTACATTCTCTACACATGCTATATCCAACGATGGAATTCATTCTGTACTATGGAGCATCAGAGCTAAACTATATTAGCTATTGTACTGGTGAAGAATGGCATATGTATCCCGGCACCGTAGGTCGTCCATTTCCAGGAGTCACTGTTGACATAAAAGATGATTATATTTATGTATCCACACGATTTAGTATATGCGGGCTCGAAGGAATGGTAACAGTTGGTGACAAGGGCCATTGGTGTGGAGATTACATTATATTTGATGGCCGTAATGGGGATATTATTAACCGAGGTGGTTATAAGGTTGCCGTATTAGCCTTAGAATCTCAGTTACAAGTTTTACCATCTATAGAGGATGTTGCTGTAATAGGCGTGCCTGATCTATTGCGCGGAGAAGAGGTTGTGGCCTTTATCGTGCCTGCAGAGGGCGTTACAGTGTCTGAGGTAGAATTTGATGTGCGTAGAGCTATTCCTCATGAGGAGCAACCTAAATATTTACGATATATCGATGCCATACCGTTAACAGATTGTTCAAAAATAGACAAAGAATTGCTAAAAGAATGGTATAATAAAGAGTAATATTTTTACCCTTTAGGAGTTATCATGCAAATTAATAAAGCAGCCTTAGAGATTTTTGATTTTACATCATCTTTAGCGGTCTATTCTGAACATGAATTAAAAATAGGTGAGCAAGACATACATGACTATATTGCAGGGCATGTAACGAAAGCTTTTAAAGACCCGAGTGCAAGAACGGGTACCTTACATACGCATAGTCCTATGGGAAAGCGCATTGGAGAATATAAATCTGGAGAGATTTCATTCATCACGTTGGCAAAAGAGTTAGGTGAGAAGACCTTTGACTATATGAAACAAGCTACAGTAGGCGTAGTAATTGATACTATCGTATGTGATGTAGTAACAGATACATCCTATATCTGTATGTTATTATGTCAGGCTCATGATGCTTTTACACATCAATTGTTTAGTGAAGATGATGGATCTCTATCAACAGAGCTTGTACCACATAAGGCAGTACTACCGATGCCAACACAAAAATTGCGAGCCTTTGTGGCTATTAATACATCGGATTTATCCGTTCGCATCTTTGAACCAAAAGGTGAATATGACGGTGAAGTTTGTTATATTCTAGCAGATAAAGTATTGCAACTTGGTACAGATCAATCTTCTAGAGATACTGTTAAGAAGGTAAAAACCATTATAGATAAGGTGGCACAAGCTCACGAATCCGATGGTGTAGCAGAGCTTACAATGGCAAAGTCCATGATTGCTAAAAATGCAGAAGTATCCGATACGGTGAATCCGGTCCGTATTGTGGAAGAGGTATTCAAGTCTAACCCGATTCAACAGGAAGCTGCTAAAAAGGAGTTAGCTGAACAGGATATGATGCGGCCATTACCGGTGAATCGTGAATTTGCTACGAAGGTAGGCGAACATCATAAGATTAAAACCGATACAGGCATAGAAATTTCTTTTCCTGTAGAATATATGCAAAATCGTGAATTTATTGAAATTAAAACAAACGATGATGGGACGCTTCGCATTGAATTAAAAAATATAAATAAAATTGTTAATAAATAGGAGGCTCTTATATGAGTAAGGATAAGCATAAAAAAACAAATGCATTACGCATATTAGATACTCATCACGTAGCATATACGATTAGTGAATATGAGTGGTCTGAAGAACGAGGGCAAGGTGTTCATGTAGCTGATGAACTAGGCCTAGATGAAAAAGAGGTATTCAAAACTTTGGTTGGCAAGGGAGATAAAACAGGATATGTTGTATTCTGTATTCCAGTAGCTGAAGAACTAGATATGAAACAGGCTGCTCGGGTCAGTGGCAATAAATCGGTGGAGTTAATTCATGTTAAAGATTTATTGGGCATAACTGGCTACTTGCGAGGTGGTTGTTCACCAGTGGGTATGAAGAAGCAATTTCCAACATTTTTTGATGAATCTATGCAAGCTCAAGAGGCCGTATACGTTAGTGCCGGTTTACGAGGCATGCAGATGCATGTTAATCCACAAGATTTACAATCTGTAGTAAATGCTGAATTTGTACCGCTTACCATGAAGCATTAGGAGGTTGTATGGCGAAGAAATTTTATGCTGTAAAAGCTGGCCGTACGCCGGGAATTTATGAGTCCTGGAGTGACTGTGAAAAGCAAGTAAAGGGCTTTGGTGGTGCTATTTATAAATCTTTTCCTACAAAAGCAGAGGCACAAGCCTTTATAGGTGATGAAGGTATGAGTATTGGTGATTATCTTACATCAACAAAGACGTCCAAAACAAACCATACAAAGGAATCTATAGCTCCTGATTTTTCAGAACCCAATCATTTAATAGCGTATATTGATGGTAGTTATGACAAATATAATCAATCGGTAGGTTCCGGTGGTATAATGTTTCTAAATGGTAATAAAGAAACATTTTCATTCGGCACAAAAGATGTGAAATATACAGAGTTTTGGAATGTTTCTGGTGAGCTATTAGCGGCTAAGCATGTTATGGAATATGCATTAACTCATGAGATTCCTAAGTGCTCCTTATATTATGACTATATGGGCATAGAAATGTGGGCTACGAAGAAGTGGAAGCGAAATAATGCATTAACTAATGAATATGCAGCGTTTTGTGAACGTATCTTTCCACATGTGAAAGTATACTTCCACAAGGTACATGCTCATACGGGTGATACGTATAATGAGATGGCTGATCAACTCGCAAAGGCAGGGGCAGCTAAAGGTAAATAATATAAAAGGGGAAAACAATGCGTGTTTGTGTAACGGGGGGCGCCGGATTTATAGGGTCCCATTTAGTTGATCGACTCATAGCATTAGGTCATACTGTATTGGTAATAGATAATCTTTCTACAGGGGTACGAGACTTTGTCAATCCGGGAGCCACATTCCTAGAGATGGATGTACGGGATTTTAATATTGAGTCTATTTTTGCAGAATTTAAACCTCAAGTCGTCTTTCATGAGGCGGCACAAACTATGGTGCCTGCATCCATGGAAAATCCTAAGATGGATTGTGATGTGAATCTCATAGGTCTAATTAATATGCTTGAATCTGCTAGAAAGCATAAGGTTGAACATTTTCTTATGCCTTCCTCTGCCGCGGTTTATGGTGATCTTGATACATTACCTCTTACAGAAGACATGTCTGGTAAACCAACATCCTTTTATGGCCTTACTAAATTGACAACGGAAGGGTATTTACGCATTTATGAACAAGCTTTTGGTCTAAAAACAGTATGCTTTAGATATTCAAATGTATATGGACCACGTCAAGGTGATGGCGGCGAAGGCGGTGTAATTAGTATATTTAACCGTCTCGTTAATGAGGACAAGCCGCTTACTATATTTGGGGATGGTGAGCAAACGCGTGACTTTATATATGTGGCCGATGTGGTTGAAGCCAATATTAAAGCCATGAACCATCCTGATTTAACAGGGATTTATAATATTTCTACTAATACAAGTACATCTGTCAATGAATTAGTGCGCTATTTTAAATCAATTACTGGTAAAGAGATAGTAACGAACTATGAAGCAGAACGGATAGGGGATATTCGCCATTCTCGCTTATGTAATGAAAAAGCAAAAAGAGATTTTGGATTTACAGCAATTATGGGTTTAGAAGATGGATTGAGTGAGACCATCTCATATTTTAAGGGAAAATAACAAAGAATTATGGGGGAAACGTATTTTCTAATTGTTATGGCCGTGTGGAATTGTATCGTTTGTTGTATATATGGATATGACAAGTTTTCCGCTATAAAGGGGTATGAGCGGATTTCTGAATTTACATTGCTATTTTTGGCCTTTGCCTTTGGCGGTTTAGGTGCATTATTGGGCATGGTACTATGCCATCATAAAACAGCAAAATTGAAATTTAAGTTATTAATTCCCATCGCTATTCTTTGGTCCGTATTTGGCATCGGTTATGGCTATGGTTGGATTGGTGCATAAAGGAGATACTTGATGTTACAGTTAGATTCTGGGTTTGAACTAGATTATAACAATATCTATAATGAAAGCTGCATACAGGCAAGGGACATACGAAACTTTGAACGGGCCATTCAAAATGTATGGCGTCATACCAACATTTTGCGCTCCACTGGGTATGAAGAAGGTCATTTATCCAAAGATGGTCAACCAGAACCAATCTTGTTTTATCAATTACCGTATATTTCTGAAGATGGTATCAATACACCGAATATGATGAAACGGTTACATGACTTACGTGAGTATGCTCGTAAAAGTATTGATACTGTTGTTTCTATTGGCATCGGTGGGTCTTATCTAGGTAGTAAGGTACTCTTTGATGTGCAATGTGGTTCATTTTGGAATAACTATACTGATGAAGAACGCAACGGCTATCCTAGATTTTATTTTGCTGGGTTTAATGTAGATGGCCCATACTTAGAAGGGCTAATTAAAACCTTAGTATCTCAGGCCGGTGAAAAGGGTAGTGACTATAAGGTTATGCTTGTAGTTACATCAAAGTCTGGTTCCACAATTGAACCGATGGCTAATTTTATGATTCTTCAAAAAGCATTAGAGGATCATCATATTAATTATGAAGTTACCGTCGTTACAGAAACAAATGATGAGGCACATCCTACTATTCTTCATGATATGGCTATCAAGCATCAATGGAGAACATTCTCTGTTCCTTATGGTGTAGGAGGCCGATTCTCCGTTTTTACTGAAGTAGGATTTGTTACAGCTGCTTTAGTGGGATTTGATATAGAAGGTTTTTTAGCCGGTGCTGCATCGATGGATATGGCTTGCCAAGAAGAGGATGTTTATAAAAATCCCGCACTATTTAGTGCATTATTAAAATATATTGCATCTGAGCGATATGGACGTATTATAGAGGTATTCATGCCTTATGGCGAGTCTCTACATTCCTTATCCGATTGGTATGTACAACTTTTGTCTGAATCATTAGGTAAAATGAGTAATACCTGTCTTCCTTATGGTCGTACACCTGTTCCTGCAGTAGGCACGATGGATATGCATGCACAAGTGCAAGAACACCAAGAGGGGCGTCTTAATAAGGTGGTTCAATTTATTAAGGTACGAGACTGGAATACATCGTTGATTGTTCCAAATTTGTATAGTGAGTACGACAAACTCGATGCAATTGGTGATATTCCTATTAGCGATATTTTGAATAGCGCCCTCGATGCGAATCGTGAGGCACTGTCTATAGATAATCGTTTTAATATGACCATATCGGTACCAACATTAAATGCATTTCATTTAGGGGAAATTATGTTTATGCATTGTTGGGCCGTGTATTTTGAATCGATTTTAGCTGGCGTTGATGCTTTTGATCAACCGGGTGTTGAAGTATATAAACGCTTGATTGGACCAAAACTTCAAGCTATGAAAAAATAATAATTGCTATCATAAATTATATGATTTGTCAAGGACACTAATAGTCACGGGGGTGACTATTAGTGTCCTTCTTTTATGTATATTTATGTTGCATACTGATACTAGATAGATATTTTACTCTACTATGTGAAAGGAGTCCTGATGAATGAACATACAGGAACGATTACGAGAAAAACTGCATCCCTATGTAACCCAATGGAAACGACACAAGAAAAGTATAGGTGTCTTGTTTGTTTTATGTGGGATAGCTATTGGATGGGGAATATTTCATACACCTGAGGCTGATTATGCCCAGATGGAACCTGATTCAACTGCCATGTCGAAATCAGAAGAAAAAGCTCATGAAATAACTTTGTTATACAGTACGAGCAATAACTTGCGAGCTCTTCCTTGGCGTGAGGTATTAGGTGAATCATTGGTTAATAGTAATATTTCTTTAAAACATACGATGAATGAAGAAGATATAGGTGAGTGGCAGGATAACCTAGACAATAAAAAGGCTTCATCAACATTAAAGTCTGGTAAAAAGAGATCTGCTAAGAAGAAAGTAGAAGAAGATAGCACTTCCAGTGCAGAACCAGTCATAACAAAACACAATAAGCAGAAAACAATTCATGTTAATGGCGTAATACATGGCCCTCAATGGGCTGTAATTTTAAGCAGTGGCACAGAATCTACTGTTGTTATGGAAGGTGATTCTTGGCATGGTGTAAAAGTAATTAATGTAGATGAAAATGGTGTAACCCTTGATGAAGGAGGCAATGTACGATGTGTATCTATTGGCGAATCATGATTATAGTTTTACTCTTAGGTGTAATAGAAAATCCTTGTGTATGGGCGAAAGAATCGATACATGTACAACAATCTGAGTCAGGTCAAAATACATATAGTTTGACGGTTAGCAAGGCTCCTTTGTCCGATGTGGTAGAGGCCATCAGTCGTAGTTATAAGATTGATATACTTGGCATTAATACATTAAACGGAACTGTAACAGGAACGATACATGGTAAGTCGCCATTAGACATGCTACATCATTTAGGGGATATGTATAATTTTGATATACAGGATGATCAGGGCGTGGTAACCATTACAGGGCATTCTGGTGCTAAGGAACATCGTCATGTTGTGGTAGTAGAACCAAAGGTAGCATCATCGACATCATTAGAATCTGTCATAAAAACTGTAGTACCTACTGGTAAGTTCGCAGTACATAAGGAAACAAATCAGATTGTATTGAATGTAACCGGAGACGAGGAAAAAGGGGTCAACTCAATCATTCAATCTGTAGATAGAGACATGAAACAGGTGCGATTGGAAGCCACCATTATGGCTATGGAACATTCCTATACGAAGGAGACTGGATTTAGATGGTCCTGGTTGAGTTTAACCGGCCATGGTAATGACAAGACAAATTCTTATGGTGCTATTTCTTTTGGAAAAGCTCCAGATGGGGAAGCCTATAAATTTTTTGTTAAACCTGAGCTTAGCCTTTTAGAAACATCGGGAAAGGCAGTTGTTATTGCAACTCCTTCTATTATGGCTTTAAATGGTGAAGCCGCACATATTTTGATTGGTGAACGAATTCCTGTTATCGAAGAGTCAATTTCTAATGGTGAAAGAAAAAGATCCATTCATTACGAAGAGGTCGGTATTAAGCTTGACTATACTCCGGTAGTGACGAAAAATGGTATCATTGATACATCTATACGAGCTGAGGTGAGCTCACCGATTATGGTATCTGAGATGAAATCCTATAAGATTACTACGCGACAAGCACAGACTAGAGTGCGTCTACAACCGGGAGAAGTACTAGTCATAGGTGGTTTAATGGATAATCGAGACCAAAAACAGATTGAGAAAATCCCAATACTCGGTGATATCCCTTTATTAGGTAAATTATTTAGACATAGCCGGAAGACAAAGGATAGCGTGGAAATGGTCATTTTTGTGAAAGCGACTGTGGTATAATAATAGGTACGGAATGATAAAGGAGGTATTGAATGGAACGCATTCGAATGATCGGCCTAGGAAAATCATTTGGGGTGCGCCAAGTGTTTTCCAATGTGTCCTTTGAAATAAAAGAAGGCGATAGAATTGCCTTGGTTGGCCCTAATGGGGCTGGTAAATCAACATTGTTGAAATGTATCCTCGGTATTGAGGAATTAGATGAAGGTCAAGTTGTTATGTCTCCTGTCGCAAGTATTGGCTATTTGCAACAAGATGTTAACTTAGGCGATGCCAGCTTGGCGGAAGAAATAGAAACAGCATGGGAAGATGTTCATGCATTAGAAAATAAATTACAAGAGTTAACGGCATATTTAGAGACTCACGAAGCCAGTGAAAGTGATTTACAACGATTAGATTATCTGCAAAATCGTTTGGAATGGCTAGGTGGCTACGACTATGAACAAAAAACAAAACGCATAGTATATGGCCTAGGCTTTACAGATGAAGATCTATATAAACCGGCTAATGCATTTTCTGGTGGTCAAAAAACGCGCATTAATTTGGCAAAGGCCTTAGTACGAAGTCCGGATTTTTTATTCCTCGACGAACCGACAAACCATTTGGATATGGAAATGTTGGAGTGGTTAGAAGGGTATCTATCATCCTATCGAGGTGGCATTCTGATTGTCAGCCATGACCGGTATTTCATGGACCGCATCGTTACAGGTGTAGTAGAACTAGATCATCACAAGGCCACCATCTATCGCGGTAATTATAGCCGCTATGTGGCACAACGAGAAGAACGTTTAAAAGCAGATACGATTGCTTATGAAAAACAGCAAGAATATATTAAGAAAACGGAAGAGTATATTGATAAGTATCGTGCTGGTATTAAGTCTAAGATGGCGAGGGGCCGTCAATCTCAATTAAATCGATTGGAACGATTAGAGGCTCCTGAAACTTCACATTCATTAGATTTTAAATTTCCACCGGCAGCTATGAGCGCTGATAAGGTACTTGTATTAGATCATGTGTCTATTGGCTACAAAACAGATGATCCAATCATTGATGATGTATCTATAGTTGTTCGACGTGGCGAATCTGTTGCCTTGATCGGTCCTAATGGGGCTGGTAAATCTACGATGGTGAAAGCTATTGTAGGGGAATTATTCCCTATAGAAGGTCATATCGATATTGGAAATCGTGTCCAAGCGGGGTACTTCTCACAAGAACATGAAGAATTACACGATCGATGGCAAGTGGTGGATGAGATTATCAATAATTATAATTTCACCGAAGAAAAAGCTCGTAATGTTTTAGGATCATTCCTATTTAAAGGAGATGATGTATTTAAACTAGTAGGTGATTTATCCGGTGGTGAACGAGCGCGTTTAGCTCTGTTAAAATTATTTTTACAAGGTGATAATTTCCTTATTCTCGATGAACCTACTAACCATTTAGATGTACCTACTCGTGAAATAGTCGAACGTGCGTTGCAGCAATTTGGTGGTACGTGTTTTATTATTTCTCATGACCGGTATTTCTTAGACCAAGTGTCTACGAGAACGTTAGTATTAGAGAATAAAGGTATTACCGAGTATTTAGGTAATTATTCTTATTATAAGGAAAAACTGAAGGAGCAAAATGATATTGCTGCCCTCACTGAGCATGTAGAAGAAGTCCCTAAAGACAAGGCTAAAACTGAGACAAAAGTGGTTCCTTCAAGTGATGAATCAAAACCAAAACCGAATACTTACATGGTGGAAAAACAACTAGCTGAGGTGGAAGAAGAAATTGCTCGGTTAGAAGCAACTATGAAAATGTATGAAGTGCAATTAGCCAATCCTGTAGTACAACAGGATTTAGAAGAGATGGCAAACATATCTAAGCAGCTTTCAAACACAGAAAGTTCTCTACAAGTACTGTATGAGAAGTGGGAACATTTTTCAGAATTGTTAGTAGAATAAATAAAACTTATAAGGTGTATATCTGAATTCTATAGAAAATATACATGATTTGATTGACAAACATAAAAATTATTTCATAATATAGAAGTATATATAATTTATACTATTATATTTGCTGTTATTGTGATTAAAGGAAGGGTGTAACATGAATAAATCCATGTTAAAAAAAGCAGCCATTTTTGGTCTTGCTGGTGTAATGGCAGTTGCTGCTGGTTGTGGTAGCAATAAAGATGCAGGTAATGCAAATAATAATGAAGCGAAAATCGCATTGTTAACAACAACTACAGGCGGTGCAGCTGCGTATGGTGAATCCATCAAAGCTGGTGCAGAATTGGCTGTTAGCGAAATCAATGCAGACGCTAACAATGTAAAAATTAATTTGCTCGTTGAAGACACTAAAGGTGACAAAAACGAAGCGATTAATGCGATGAACAAAGTAATTTCTAAAGATAAAGTTGTAGGCGTTATCGGTCCTATGTTATCTGGTGAAATGATGGCTGCTGGCCCTGTAGCAAATAAAAGTAAAGTCGTAGCTCTTGGTACATCTACAACTGCTGAAGGTATTACTGATATCGGCGATTACATTTTCCGTAATGCTGTACCAGAATCCTTGGCAGTAGATACTGCAATCAAAGAAGCACATAAAACTTTGAACTTTAAAACTGCAGCTATTATGTACTCCAACAACAATGACCAAATGGTATCTGTAAATAATACAGCTCGTAAAGCATTGGAAGCTGAAGGTGTACAAATCGTTGATACTGAAACATTCGCAGATAAAGATACAGATTTCTCTGCACAATTAACTAAGATTCAACAAGCTAACCCTGATGTAATCGTTGTTGCTTCTCTATACCAAGAAGGCGCATTGATTATGAAAAAAATGCGTGAAATGGGCATGAAACAACCTGTAATTGGTTCCAATGGCTTCAACAGTCCTGAATTTATTAAAATCGCAGGTGCTGCAGCTGATGGCGTTATCGTAGGTACACCTTGGTTCCCTAACAAAGATGACCAAAAGGTAAAAGACTTCCGTAAAGCTTATAAAGATAAATACGGTAAAGAACCAGACCAATTCGCAGCGCAAGCTTACGATGCAGTTTACTTGTATGAAGCAGCATTGAAAAAATCTGGCTCCACTACAGATCGTGAAAAATTCCGCGAAGCATTGAAAAATATTGCAGACTTCGTTGGTGTAACAGGTCAATTCAAATTCAATGACCACCGCGACCCTTCCATGGAAGTTCAAGTATTGCAAATTAGAAACGGTCAATTTGACGCATTAAAAAAATAAAAGTTGAGGTAGTATAGTGTTTTTACAACAATTAGTTAACGGGTTAACCCTCGGTAGCTTATATGCTGTACTCGCTATTGGCTTAACACTTGTGTTTGGCGTTTTAAATATCATCAACATGGCACACGGAGGCATCTTTATGATAGGTGCCTTCGTTGGTCTTTTTATGGTAACTGTTTTTGACGTAAACATTTTTGTAGCCCTTATCGTAGCGATGGCTGTAGGTGCCGTACTAGGTTACTTATTAGAATTTGTGGCGTTACGCCCACTACGTAAGAAAAAGGTGTCTCACTTAGCACCACTTATCAGCACCATTGGTGTTTCCATCTTCCTTGAAAGTTTGGCATTATTATTATGGGGTCCTCAAACGAGATCCTTCCCACCAGATTATATTGGTGGCCTTATCGACTTTGGGGTATTTAAAATCTCCATGGTGCAAATTATCGGTTTAGGTGTTTCTGTTCTCTTAATGATCATTTTAAATGTGGTTATTAAAAAGACTAAGATTGGTAAAGCCATTCGTGCCGTATCCATGAGTACTGAAACAGCAGCTCTCTTAGGCATCAATCCAACGATGATTATTTCTGTTACCGTTATGATTGCTTCCGCTTTAGGTGCAGCTGCCGGTGTACTTGTTGGTCTATCCTTCAATGCTATTGAGCCTACTATGGGTGTTATCATTGGCTTTAAAGGCTTGGCTGTACTTATCCTAGGTGGTCTTGGCAATATTACTGGTGCCATGGTGGGTGGCTTTATTTTGGGCATTGCGGAAATCTTCTCCGTTGCTTATGGTGCTTCCACATTCCGTGATGCGGTAGCCTTCGGTTTAATCATTGTCTTATTATTCTGGAGACCACAAGGTTTATTTGGTTCTAAAGATAAGGGGGGACGACCATAATGGATATTTTAAACCCTTATTATCTACAAATCGTGATGTTTTTCATCATCAATGCTATCCTAGGTATTTCCATTTATTTTACCCTCGCTAGTGGCCAGTTATCCCTAGGTGCTGCAGGTTTCATGAGCGTTGGTGCCTATGTAGGAGCATTGCTTTCTTTGAAAGCTGATTTACCTATCGTAGTTGGTATTTTGGTGGGTGGCTTTGTAGCCGCTTTAGTTGCCGTTGTCATTGGTTTGCCAACAACTCGATTGAAGGGTCTATACCTTGCCATCGCCACACTTGGTTTTGGTGAAGTAGTGCGTGTTATCTTCTTGAACTTAGATGTGACAAATGGTGCTCTTGGTCTATCCGGCATTCCATCTATTCCTCAAGAATTAACAAATTTTGCTTATGAACTAGACATCGATGGCCTTATGGGCATTGATGCTATTGCATGGGGCAACTTAATGGCTATTATTATATTATTAGCCATTTTAGTATTTATCATTGCCTTTTGTGTACGCATCAATAATAGCCGTGTTGGTCGTGCCTTTGCAGCAATCAAGGCTGATGATCATGCGGCTGAATTGATGGGGATTAATGTGGTGTACTATAAAATGATGGCCTTCATCATTGGTGCATTCATTGCCGGTATCGGCGGTGGTTTGTATGCTCATATTACAAACTTTATCAACCCTACAGATTTCAGCTATCACAAGGTAGTACAAATCTTGTTATTCCCAGTATTTGGTGGTTCCAATGTAGTATGGGGTTCCGTATTAGGTTCCTTTATTCTTACATTATTGCCAGAAGTATTGCGCTTCTTATCCGATTATCGCGATATTATCTATGGCGCATTGCTCGTCATTTTGATGGCTGTAAGACCAGATGGTATTTTGACAGAATCTATGGTAGACAAAATTAGCCGTAAATTAGGCTTTAAAAAAGCTTCGTACATTCCTGAAACCCAAGTACTAACAGAACGTTTTGAAGCGTATAAACGTAAACAACAAGAAAAACAAGGATAGGAGGGAACTGAATGCTATTAGAATTAAATGATGTAAGTAAAAGCTTTGGTGGCGTTGCAGCCCTCACAGGTATATCCTTTGGTGTTAAGCAAGGTGAAGTGTTTGGTGTTATCGGACCAAATGGTGCTGGTAAGACTACACTCTTTAACTTGATTACAGGTGTATTCCCTGTAAGTTCTGGCGAAATTGTATTTGATGGTATGTCGGTAGTAGGCATTAAACCTCATAGAACGGTAGAAATGGGCATTGCTCGTACATTCCAAAATATTCGTCTTTTTGGTAATATGACGGCTCTTGAAACAGTATTAACTGGTATGCATTGTCGGACTGGGTCGGGATTCCTATCTAGCTTCCTTAGAACAAAACGCCAACGCATTGAAGAAGAACGTTGTCGTGGTATTGCCTATGAGTTTTTAAAACTCGTAGGGCTTGAAGAGGATGCTGAAGAGGTGGCTACATCGTTACCATATGGTAAACAACGTCGCCTTGAAATTGCTCGTGCTTTGGCTACACATCCTCAATTAATTTTGCTCGATGAACCAGCAGCGGGGATGAATAACAGTGAAACAGAAGCGTTGCGCCAATTGATTGGTAAAATTCGCGACTTAGGTATTACTGTTGTCGTAATTGAACATGCCATGGAATTGATGATGAATATCTGTGACCGTTTGGTGGTATTCAACTTTGGTAAAAAGATTGCTGAAGGTACACCTCAAGAAATTCAAAATAATGAGGCTGTTATCGAAGCATACTTAGGTAAAGAGGAGGCGTAATATGTTAAAGCTAGAAAACATCGTGGCTGGTTATGGACATATTACAGCCTTAAAAGACATTAGCTTAGAAGTACCACAAGGGTCTATCGTGTCCTTAATTGGTGCCAACGGCGCGGGTAAGTCTACAACAATGAAGACTATTATGGGCCTTGTAAAGCCTACATCAGGTAAGGTGTTATTTGAAGGTCAAGATATTACAGGACATAAAACTCATCAAATTGTACATAATGGTATCTCCCTAGTACCAGAAGGTCGTCAAATTCTTCAAGATATGAGCGTTTACGAGAATCTTGAAATGGGCGCTTATATACGCAACGATAATGAGATTGAAGCGGATATCAAAAAGGTATTTAAACGCTTCCCAATTCTTGATGAACGGAGCTATCAACTAGGTGGTACATTATCCGGTGGCCAACAACAAATGCTTGCCATTGGTCGTGCTCTTATGGCCCGTCCTAAGTTATTGCTACTAGACGAACCATCTATGGGTCTTGCACCATTAGTAGTAAACGAAATCTTTGAAACTATTAAAGAAATTAGTGCAGAAGGCACTACTGTTCTCTTGGTAGAACAAAACGTACGTCAAGCATTGAAAATTGCTGATTACGCATATGTTTTAGAAACAGGCAAAATGGTATTGTCTGGTCCAGCTGACGAAGTGCGTCATGATCCTCGTGTCATGGAGGCTTACTTAGGTGGACGTGTAGAATAATATAAAACCATATTTATTTGGATGTATATATCTATTATTAGATAGATATATACATCCATTTTTTTTGTAAAAGTTATATGAATGTATAGGTTTTTTATTAGATACCTCAATAATTAGCAAAGCTATAATAAAAATATGCGTAAAAAAGTACACATAAAGAAATAGGTGTTAAGACTAGATAACATCGGTGTTTCACATGTTTCATGAAAAGCATACAAATAAGCTTCATCTTGTTTATATAGTAGTTACATAAAAACGATGATAAAATATGTGTACGATAATTAATTAAATATTAAATTTATTTAAATCGCTGTGTTATGATGTTTTGTTAATAGAAATAAATGTTATGAGGTGTATGTATGAATCGGAAATGGATTGCTTTATCTCTTGTAATAGGAACAATAGCCACTACAGGATTGGCAAAAGATGTTACCCCTGTTGCGGTCATGACGTCTCCTATGGACACGTCTGCAACTACGATTGGCTCTGATCAGCAGTATCGTCTGCGACAAGGAGACGAACTTACGATTGATGTGGTGCAGCAGTCAGATCTTGGTGCCAATAAAACTTTCACCATTCGACCAGATGGTTATGTATCAGTTCCCATGGTTGGAAATATTAAGGCCGATGGGATGACCGTAGAAGAATTCACCCGAAACGTATCTAATGCGTTATCTACATATATTATCAATCCTGATGTATCGGTTAATGTTACAAAATTGGGTGGCGTTCGTGTTTATGTATTTGGTGAAATTAATAAACCAGGGGCCTATACATTAACGAAATCGAGCACCATTATCGATGCGATTGGGGCTGCTGGTAGTTTCAACTGGGATACAGCTAAAAAGAAAATATTCTTAATTCATCAAAATGATCCTACAAAACCTATTGAAATCAATTTAAACAATATGTTGAAAACCGGTGACATGTCTCAAAACTACATTATGCGTGAAGGCGATATCTTGTACTTAACTAAGAACAGTAAGATTAGTTTCTCCAGAGATATTGCGCCAATTTTGACAGGTGCATATATGGTATCTCGCATAGGGAAAGACTAATCAATAAAGTATTATATGTAAGTCATATAAGGGGGGCTTTCATTGCGTTCATATTTATTACCGGGCCTATTACTTATTATAGATGTAATTACTATTATTGGCGTGGCATTAATCAGTTTGCTTATTCGATTTGATGGATATATCATGCCACAGTATATGGCTCAAATGATAGATGCATTGCCTATTATGGTGATTTCTTATATTGTTATGCTTTTATCCATGCACTTATATACACGCATATGGCGCTATGCAGGTATGCGTGAAGTAATGGCCGTATTAATTGCTACAACTCTAGGGGCTGGATTGTTTTACACCGGTATGTATGTATTTGGCAAGTCTTTGCCTAGGTCCATTTATTTAATCAGTTGGCTGCTTAGCACTGGTGTTATTGGAATTGGTAGAATGGTGCTTCATTATATTGCTATGCGCTATGGAGGAAAACAAAGTACTGATACGGATATGGTGAATACCTTAATCATTGGTGCTGGAGATGCAGGTGCTACGATTGCTCGTGAAATTGAACGGTATCATAAACGTTCACGTAAGGTAATCGGTTTTATCGATGATGATGAGGCCAAATTTAATCGTTTAATGGGCGGTGTTCGAATTCTTGGTAATCGACATGATATTCCATCCATAGTGAAAGAAAATAATGTGAAAGAGATTATTATCGCCATGCCTTCCGTTACGCGTCATGAAATCAGAAATATCATGGAAATTTGTTCGCCCCTTAAATGCAAGGTAAATACATTACCTGGCATGTATCAACTATTAGATGATGAAGTCCTCGTATCGCATCTTCACCCAGTTTCCATAGAAGATTTACTGGAGCGGGATGAGGTTCGCCTCGATATGGATATCGTAGAACATTACATTCACGATAAGGTGGTTCTTGTAACTGGTGCTGGTGGGTCCATTGGATCTGAAATTTGTCGTCAAATCATGCGTGTTGGCCCTAAGATGCTTTTGTTGTTAGGACATGGTGAAAACAGTATATACCTCATCAATCAAGAGTTAAAAAATCTCTATAAAGATGGCCCTATTATACCGATTATTGCAGATATTCGTGATAAGCAACAATTAGACAAAATATTTTCTCAGTATCATCCTGAAGTTGTATTCCATGCAGCAGCTCATAAGCATGTGCCGTTAATGGAAATACAACCGATGGCAGCCGTGTTAAATAATATTTATGGTACTCGAAATGTAGCAGATGTGGCTGGTCGTCATGGTGTAGAACGATTTGTCATGATTTCTACAGATAAGGCTGTCAATCCGACCAGCGTTATGGGGGCTACAAAACGTGTAGCTGAAAAGGTTATCATATCCATGAACGACATGTATGATACGAAATATATTACCGTACGTTTTGGTAATGTGTTAGGAAGTCGCGGTTCTGTCATTCCTTTATTCAAGAAACAGATTGAAGCTGGTGGTCCTGTAACTGTTACAGATCCAGAAATGACACGTTATTTTATGACCATACCAGAAGCAAGTCAACTTGTATTACAAGCTGGTGCCATGGGAAAAGGTGGAGAAGTATTTTTACTCGATATGGGTGAACCGGTTAAGATTATTGACTTAGCACGAAATATGATTCGTCTATCTGGATTGGAGCCAGATAAGGATATACATATTAAAATTACTGGTCTTAGACCAGGTGAAAAGAAATATGAAGAGTTGCTTACTTCTGAAGAAGGGACAAATAGAACGAATCATACAAAGATATTTGAGGCTGCTTTAGATACTGTTGATCGTAACTGGTTAATGGAAAAAATCGGTAACTTTGATTCTTGTAAAACGGATATGGATGTGATTGGAGTATTACAGGATATTATTCCAACGTATACACCTAATCATAATGTATAAGCGGGAAGAGAGACCGCTGTGTTGTATACCTGCTTGAAAGGGGTATTGGGATGGAACAAATTATAGACGTAAAAGATATAGCTAAGATTCTTGTTAGAAGGCGACGAACTATTATAAATGTGACAGGTATTTGCATCCTGCTAGGAGCAGCTTATCTCGTAGTGACGCCATCAACCTATCAATCTACAGCTATGTTGCGCATCAAACAAACACAAGGCTTAGGTAATTCAGTACTATCTACTGATCAAGGGTATTCAGATACTATGGCGCGTCAATTGATGAATACCGATGCAGAGATTTTGAAGAGCCGCAATGTAGTGGAACCGGTTATTAATGAAGTTGAAGGCGATCAAGTAATAACGTATGAAGAATTCGTTAAAAGCCGCATTGAGACGAAACCATATAAAGAAACACAGCTATTGCAAGTTAGTGTAACAGGTAGAACACCTGAAAAAGCGCAAGAAGCAAATCAATTATTGATTGATACATTTTTGAAACGTTTAGCAGATTTATCGCAAGTTGAGCAAAAGGCGACTCGTGAATTTTTGCAAAAAAGAGTGGTAACAGCGAAGGAGGAATTATCTGAAGCAGAGCAAAAGCTCCAACAATTCCAAGTGGATAACAAAATATATTCCACAAATGATCAAATGAAGGGGCTTACTGATAAGATTACGTTAATCGATCGCGAAAAGGCACAAAATAAGCTTGATTTAGAAACGGCGCAAGCTGCATTAGGTAGCATTAATGCGGATTTAGGTTCGGCAGGTGCTAGCATTGCAGATAGCTCAACTGTACAAGCTTATAAATCACAACTAGCAGATTTAGAGGCTCGTAAGGCAAGTTACGCAGGTAAATATACAGATTCACATCCTGCAATGAAGGAAGTAAATGATCAGATTGCTAAAGCACAAGCCGGTTTACAACAGGAAATCGATGCTATTGTTTCGCAGCAAGCACCATCAAGCAATTCCGCTCAACAAGGTTTATTAGCCGATAAATTTAGAAATGAAGCGGCATTAGCTGTGGCTCAAAGTAAAGAAGCCGCCTTAGCCGATTTAGATAAAGATAACGAAGATGCGATGAAAGCACTTCCTGAAAAGGAACGGGGATATATTCAAGCTAAGCGCGATGTAGATGTAGCTCAAGATATTTATGAAATGCTTTCTAAACGTCTAGAGGAAGCTAAGGTGGCAGAGGTTATGGTACCAAATGAGGTACAAATCGTCGATGCTCCTACATTACCAGAAAAAGCGATTGCTCCTCGTCGTGTACTTGTTATGGTTGCCAGTGCTATTATCGGTTTAATTTTAGGATGTTTGTATACATTAGTTAACTCCTTGCGAAATCGTAGAGTACAGACTGCAAATGATGTTGAAGATATGTTACAGGTGCCGATGCTAGGTGTTATTCCTAATCACAGAAAATCGGTCACAGAAGAACCTAAGAATAAAGTGTTGCGTTGGTTGTATAAGGTGAGAGGTTAAGATGGATACGATACGATTAATTTCAAATGAATATGGTGATACTCCTCTTGTGGAATCTTATCGAACATTGCGTAGTAATTTGCAGTATCGCTGTAATGCTGAAAATAGAAAATTGCTGTGTGTTACATCTGCCACAACCGGTGAAGGTGTATCTGAGGTGGCGGCTAATTTAGCTATCTCATTATCTAGGAATAATGACAAGGTATTGTTAATTGATGGTAATTTACGCAATCCTGTACAGCATGTTGTATTTGATGTGAAAAATCAAGGATTAACTAATCATATTATTATGGATGAAGATTTGACGATTCATCGTCATGTAATGCCGCATTTAGATGTAATTACTAGTGGTTCAGCTGTAGAATCTCCATCTGAAGTTGTTGATTCCCATCGATTATCAACGATTTTTGAATACATTCGTGATGAATACGATGTCATCATAGTGGATACACCATCCGTGTTAAGTGTGACGGATGCCTTGGTTATAGCTGAGAAATCAGATGGCGTTCTCTTTGTTGTAAAAGGTGATTATGTTCAACCTGATGATATGGCATTAGCTAAACAACGATTAGAGCAAATTGGAGTACCTATTATCGGATCAGTGTTTATTGATATGGAATAAATGGAAAGTATAGGTGAAAGCTATGAAAATTAATTTCTCTCCTCCAGATATTACAGAATTAGAAATTAATGAGGTGGTAGAAGCGTTAAAAAGTGGTTGGATTACAACTGGACCACGTACTAAGGAATTAGAACGACGTATTGCAACGTATTTAGGGACGCCAAAGGCGGTGTGCTTAAATTCAGCAACTGCAGCCTTAGAAATGATTCTTCGCGTATTGGGTATTGGACCAGGTGATGAAGTTATAACTAGTGCTTACTCCTATACGGCTAGTGCAAGTCCTGTAGTTCATGTAGGGGCAAAACTAGTATTAATCGATACAGCACCTGATTCTTATGAAATGGACTATGATAAGGTGGCTGCGGCTATAACCGATAAGACAAAGGCTATCATTCCTGTTGATATTGGTGGCGTACCTTGTGATTATGATTGTTTATTTACAATTGTAAATGATGCGGCAACGTTGTTTACACCAAGTAATGACATACAACGTGCTTTGGGCCGAATTCCAATCGTCGCAGACTGTGCCCATTCCTTCGGGGCAACCTATAAAGGGGTGCATACAGGCAATGTAGCTGACTTTAGTAGCTTCTCCTTTCATGCGGTAAAAAACTTTACCACTGCTGAAGGTGGGTGTGCTACGTGGAAGCATATAGAGGGCATTGATGATGAAGCTCTCTATAAGGAATTCCAACTATTATCTTTACATGGTCAGGATAAGGATGCATTGGCCAAAACTAAGATGGGGGCCTGGGAATATGATATTAAAGGTACCTATTATAAGTGCAATATGACGGATATAATGGCTGCTATTGGATTGGCCCAATTAGAACGATATCCTGGCCTATTAGAACGGCGTCGTGAAATGATTAATCGATATAATGACGCATTTAAAGATTGTCCTGTATCTGTAGTACCTCATTATACGGAAGAGCATATGAGTAGTGGTCATTTATATTTAGTGCGTATCAATGATGCAACCATAGAACAACGTAATGAATTAATTGAACGAATGGCAGAAAAAGGTGTTGCTACAAATGTGCATTATAAGCCAATTCCGATGCACACGGCTTATAAAAACTTGGGATTTTCTATCGATGATTATCCGAATGCATATGACCAGTTCAAAAATGAAATTACACTACCCCTTCATACTAATTTGACAGATGAAGAGGTAAGCTATGTGATTCATACATTTAAAGAATGTTTAGGTGCATTATGATTTGGAAATCATGGCAGGAATTGCCCGATGATATGCGATGTGGCGCAGTTCGTCCTTATTACGATATCTTAGCATCTAAACGGAGTGATTTACTGCTTAAGTCTATTTTTGATCGACTAATGGCAGCCATTTTATTACTCTTGCTAAGTCCTGTATTTCTGGCCTTAGCAGTATGGATAAAGGTTGATAGTGAAGGTCCTGTGTTTTTTAGACAAGAACGGGTTACGCAATATGGTAAAATCTTTAGAATTTATAAGTTTAGGACCATGGTGCAAAATGCAGAACAGCTTGGTGCACAAGTTACGTCTAAAGGCGATATGCGTGTTACCGCTGTAGGACAGGCGCTACGAAAATGTAGACTCGATGAGTTGCCTCAATTAATTAATATATTGGAAGGCACAATGAGTTTTGTAGGCACGCGCCCAGAGGTCCCACGATATGTGGATGCTTATACTGATGAAATGAAGGCGACATTGTTGCTCCCTGCAGGTGTGACGAGCATAGCTAGTATTCGGTATAAGGATGAAGATGCATTGTTAGATGCAGCAGATGATGTAGATGATTGTTATATTCATAATGTATTGCCTGCAAAGATGGAATGGAATCTAAAGAGTATTGTAGAATTCTCATTTTGGCGAGAATTGAAGGTTATGGTGGAAACGGTATTGGCCGTTATACGTTAGAAAGGTAGTATGGCAGAAACAACAGCTCATGATATACAAGCTAAAGAATTAAATATGCTTTTAGTATTTAAAGAATTTTGTGATGTCCATAATCTACGATTCTATTTATGTGGCGGTGGTCTTATTGGTGCTATTCGACATAAGGGATTTATCCCCTGGGATGATGATTTAGATATTTTTATGCCACGTCCCGATTATGAACGATTAGCTCAACTTTGGCCTAAATATGGAGATAAACGATATACCTATTGTAGGACCACAAAAGATAAGATTTATCATGATGCAGGTGCATCAATCCGCGATGAAGAAACGACTTTCATCAATCGTCACAGTGTGAATGAAGATATTTGTCACGGTTTAGCCCTTGAGATTATGCCCATTGATGGTTGTCCAAAGGGTTCTGTTAAACGATTTTTTCAATTAATGTGGGCCATGACATTTGCTCTATTTAATGCACAACGTTTACCTGATAACAAGGGCAAAGTATATCGATTATTGGCAGGTTGTATATATAAGGTGATTTCTAAACCATCATGGCGATATCATATATGGCGCTTTGCAGAAAAACAAATGAGCCAATATGATTTTGAAACATCCGATGAAGTAACAGAACTAATCGGTAGTTTGAAAGGTATGAAGCTGCGCCATCCACGGAAGGATTTTGACCATGTTGTATATAAGGAATTTGAAGGCCATCAAATTCCCGTTATGGCTGGGTATGAACGGTACTTACGTTTGATTTGGGGCGATTATATGCAATTGCCACCAGTAGAACAGCGCGTAGCGAAACATGATGCTGTATATATCGATATGGATCATAGTTATACAAATTATAAGGGTGTTCATTATTTAGTAGATTCACATCGTTAGTCGATGAGGGAGGTTCTATGAAAAGAATAGCAGTTATATTTGCTGGTGGCGTAGGATCCCGTATGAAAAATGATAAAATGCCAAAGCAATTCCTTGAATGGAATGGCAAGCCTATACTAATACAAACATTATCTATCTTTGAAGAAGAACAACTCATTGATAGCATTGTATTAGTATGTAAGGCAGACTGGATGGATTATGCAAAAGCACTGATTGCAAAAGAAGGACTTCAAAAGATTGTATCTATTGTTCCTGGTGGCGAAACTGCTCTAGACTCCCAATATAATGGTTTGCTTGAAGTGAAACGATTATATGGTGTTGATGATATAACAGTACTCATTCATGATGGTGTACGACCTTTGGTTGATCGATCTACCATTGTTAGAAATATACGATCTGTTGAAACAAAGGGGAGTGCCATTACGGTAACTCCTGCTATTGAAACGGTTATGGTTACTGATGATGGAGAAATAAAGACGATTTTAAATCGTCAACAATGTTTGATGGCAAAAGCGCCTCAAAGTTTTAGGCTCGTTGATATTCTTTCAGTTCATGATACATCAATAGCTGAAGGAATTCATGATTTTATCGACTCTGCATCTATGATGATGCATTATGGATACCCATTATATCCTGTATGGGGCGAACCAGAGAATATTAAGATTACGACTCCATCAGATTACTATATGTTTACAGGTATATTGAAAAATAGAGAACGTGGAGGTGAGGGCAATTAATACAGTTGTTGAACGAGACATACAAGAAATTATAGAGGATTCTCATATATTTAAGGCTTTTCAAGGCAAGACAATACTAGTCACAGGTGCTACAGGTTTGATTGGTTCTATGGTGGCTCGTTCATTAGTAGCTGCTAATGATGCCTATCATCTTTCATTACATGTCGTGTGCCATGTGCGCAATACAGAAAAGGCTTATCGTATGTTTGTGGATATTTTAGATTCACAAGCAATAACATTTGTGGATACTCCGATAGACTCTCTAGATGTAGCCTGCGACTATATTATGCATGGTGCAGCTCCTACAAAATCCAAATACTTTGTAGAACACCCAGTGGATACGATTCGTACATCGATACATGGTACGGAGCGTATGTTGGAACTAGGAAAAGAACAACAGATTTTAGGCATGGTATATCTATCGAGCATGGAACAGTATGGTATACCCTATGAATCTGGTCAAGTTATGACGGAGGATCGCATTGGGTATTTAGATCATCTAAACGTTCGTAGTTCCTATTCTGAAAGTAAGCGTATGTGCGAATGTTATTGTAAATCCTATGCTGTTGAATTTGGTGTCCCTGTTAAAATCGCTCGCCTTGCGCAGACGTTCGGCGCTGGTGTACCGTTAGATGATAATCGGGTATTTATGCAGTTCACCCAACATGCCTTGGATGGTCGTGATATTATCCTTCATACTAAGGGCGATTCCATGTCCAACTTCTGTTACATTACGGATGCGGTACGTGCCATTATCATCCTGATGACCAATGGTGAAGTCGGGGAAGCTTATAATGTATGCCATGATGAGGAAACACGTAGTATTGCTAGTATCGCTAACTTGGTAGCGTGCCATGTGGGGAACGATAAGATTTCCGTCGTCTTCGATATTCCAGAAAATGTATCCTCCTTTGGTTATGCACCTACAGTTCATATGTTTTTGAATTCTAGGAAGATGCGTAATCTATCATGGGAACCACAGGTAACGATGAAGGATGCGTATATGCGTCTGGCTGAATATATCAAAGAGGAGCGGCTATATGGGTAAAGAAATTATAATTGTTACCATATCTCTTGGTAATGATGGAGCCGAACGAATTTTAACAGAATTAGCACGACAATGGCATCATGATGGACATACAATTACAGTCATTCAAACAAGCCCTAATCGGTATGGTACAGAATATGCATTGCCGGAGGGAATTGAGCAAATTCAAATACATACGACGAGTTCCAATAAAATCATTCGTTTTTTACAAGAGATAAAAGCTCTTGTGGGAATATTAAAACGACGACCAAATGCGACATGTTTATCATTTTTAAGTGCGTCTAGCTTTATTTTGGCAATCAGTTCGTGGTTTGTAAACAATCGCATGGTGTTTTCTGAGCGAAATAATCCGCGTAAGGTTCCTGTAGGAAAATACCAACAGATGTTGCGAAATTTTGCGTTTCGCTTTGCTGATGCCATCGTATTTCAAACGGAAGATGCAAAATCATATTTTTCCAAGTCTATACAAAGCCGTGGGCATATCATTCCAAACCCTATTAATGGTAATTTACCGGAACCTTATGAAGGGGAACGTCAAAAGATTATTGTAACCGCCTGTCGATTGCATCCACAGAAAAATTTACCAATGATGATCAATGCATTTAGTATGCTAGCTGACGAGTTTAAGGACTATAAACTTGTCATATATGGTCAAGGTGTTTTAGAAGCTGAACTTCGACAACAAATTGCAAATTTAGGATTAACTGATAGAGTTCTTTTACCTGGTTTTGCATCTGATATTTTGGAACAAGAACGTCCGTGTACAATGTTTGTGTCATCATCTGACTTTGAAGGCATATCCAACTCTATGTTAGAAGCTATGGGCATGGGATTGCCTGTAGTTGTTACAGACTGTCCCGTAGGCGGTGCACGCATGGTCATTCAGGACGGTGTTAATGGGTTGCTTGTTCCTGTAGGTGATACGAAAACGATGTATGAAAAAATGAAATCCATCTTAGGAAATCCTGAGTTAGCCAAACGTATATCTACGGAGGCGATTAAGGTGCGAGATACGTTCCCGCTCAGTAAAATTGCTAAACGATGGATTGATATTCTATAAGGTCAGTTTGTGTTGTGATGTACATATATTGAGAGAAGAGGGACAGTATTGAAATTAAATATTACAACCATTTCCAACCGTCTTATATGGCTTATAACATTAGTATTTCTCGTACTTTCATTAACCATATCATTTGCCCTCGGTGATGCAGATTACGGAGCATATGTATTATTTGTATGCTTGTTTGGATTGATTCTATGTTATCTCGTTAGAGATCAAGGACGCATTACATTGTCGTTTACATGGATGCATATGTATATGTTGTTATTCATAGGTGCTTGCTATCTAAGTTCCCTAACTGCTCTTGATTCGTCTGTAGCCCTGAGTAGAAGTTTTGATATTGTAAAAATATTTTGCATGCTCATTGTTCTCTATATGTGCTTTCAGCGAGAAAAATCTGTTGATTCATTGCTGAAAATTGGTATGTGGACAGGATATATCGTCTGTTTTTATACAGTGTATTACTATGGACTTGACTATTTTATCAATGTACTTTCATCATCAGCTCGTATTGCTAATGATGCGTTAAATGCGAATACCGTAGGTTTGCTAGGGGCTAATGCCATCGTTATGACCGTATATTATATGATGTATGATAAGCCTCGGTGGTGGAACATTATAGCATTGCCAACATTAGGTATATTAGCTGCCACGGGGAGTCGGAAGGCATTGGTATTTGTCGTTATAGGCATTGTTTTATTATTTGTATTTAAAAGCTTTCGCAGTAACAATATTGTTAACTCCTTAGCTAAATTGGTGGCGTACTTAGGAATCGTTATTATTGCATTTATAGGAATTCTCCAATTGCCAATCTTCAGTGAAGTCTTAGAACGTATGAGTTCTATGGTAGATGCTTTCACCGGTACTGGGGGTGACTCATCTGCTATTGTTCGTATGGCCTTAGTGGATATAGGTTGGGATCTATTTCATCAGTCTCCGATTATAGGCGTTGGTGTTAATAATCCAGCGGTATATACATATTCTATTTTCGGTAGAGAAAATTATTACCTTCACAATAATTACATCGAGTTATTGGCGGGCACGGGTATTATCGGTGTGGTTACGTATTACTCGATGTATGTGTATCTCGTATATAACATGATTCGATATCATGATTTCCACAGCAATGAATATGTCATGGTATTTATATTACTTATGTCCCAATTAGTTATGGATATGGGCTTGGTTTCCTATGAAAGTAAAAGTACTTATTTTTACATGATGTTATTTTATATGGAGGTACAAATTTTACGTTCTAGAAGGGGGGAGTTACATGAGCCTACAAAAAATACTAAATAAAGGAAAACGATTCATCTCCGACCCTCACTATCGTTTGCGATCGATGATAAAAATGGGTGTCTATAATTCTCTAAGTGATGAAGCATTTCTACGAAAGATATTTCCTAAATACATGGGATATCCATTAAATTTAGATGATCCAAGAACCTTTAGTGAAAAAATGCAATGGATGAAGCTTTATGATCGAAAGCCAATATATACAACTATGGTTGATAAATATGAAGCAAAAAATTATTTGGCTGATAGGATAGACTCCAAATACATCATTCCTAATTTAGGTGTATGGGACTCTTTTGATGAAATTGATTTTGAAGCATTGCCTAATCAGTTTGTTTTAAAATGCACCCACGATAGTGGAGGAATTGTCATTTGTAAAGATAAATCTAAATTTGACAAAGAAGGAGCACGTCGAATTATAAATATGTCTTTACAACGGAATTTTTATCTAATAGCTCGTGAATGGCCTTATAAGAATGTAAAACGACGCATTTTAGCAGAACCATATATAGATGAGCTAGGGAGTGCGGATTTATTAGACTATAAGATGTATTCCTTTCACGGTGAACCAAAACTAACTGTAGTTTGTTCTGAACGCTTTTCCAAAGGTGGTACACGTATGAATTATTATGATGTTGATTGGAACTATATCAATCTTTCCATTCTTCATTATGAGCCTTCGAATAGAACCTTTGAAAAACCGCCTCATTATGAGGAAATGATATCGTTATGTAAGAAATTAACGAAGGACTATCCATTTTTACGAGTTGATTTTTATGATGTTAATCATCGTTTATATGTTGGGGAATTAACCTTATACCCTGGCGCAGGATTTATAAAGATAGAACCAATGGAGTTTGATTACAAAATGGGAGAGTGGTTACATCTTGAAGGTATACATCGGAGCTGATTTTGTTCCTACAGACGTAAATCGGATTTTATTCGAAAATGGTGATATGGAATCTATTATTGGAACGCAACTATACAACATGTTATGTGAGGCTGATTTAAATGTGTTTAACTTAGAGGTTCCACTTACAGATACCGATACACCAATTGATAAATTTGGCCATAATTTAAAGTCTCCTAGAAAAACAATCAATGGATTTAAGGCAATTCCTTCTTTGTTACTTGGTCTGGCCAATAATCATTCTTATGATCAAGGGTTTGAAGGTCTTGAATCTACAATACATGTATTGACACAAGCTAATATAGCATATTGCGGAGCGGGCAATGATGTAAACGAGGCAAAAAAAACGTATATATTTACTAAAGATGGTATACGGTTAGGTATTTATATGTGCACAGAAAATGAGTTTTCTAGTGCTACTATGCATAGTGCAGGGGCAAATCCTTTTGATGTACTTGAAAGCTTTGATGACGTACAAAAACTTAAAGAACAATGTGATTACGTAGTTGTACTGTATCACGGAGGTAAAGAGTTTTATAGGTATCCATCACCAATGTTGCAACGATATTGTCGTAAGTTTGTCGAAAAAGGTGCTTCTTTAGTTCTTTGTCAACATAGTCATTGCATAGGTGCTAGAGAAGAGTATAAAGATGGCACAATTATCTATGGCCAAGGGAGCTTTGTATTTAAAACAGAGTATTTCGATAATTTACCACACATAGTTGCTGATTCTATAGTTATAGAACTAACTATTGATGGAAATGAATTTCATATTCGTGAGATTCCAATAACTCGTACAGATGTGGGAGTTACAGTATCATCTGATGAACATGCTAAGAATGTTATGCAAATGTACAATCAATTAACAGACGATATTAAGGATCCTCATTTTGTATATGAAAATTATAAACATTTTGCGGATACACATATTAATCGCTATTTGCGTGAATTTATAGGACGTACATGGATTGTGAAAGCTATTAACCTCTTATGTAATCGTAAGCTAGTACATTTATTGTTAGGCAAAACGAGTTACTTAGCAATACAAAATTATCTTTCTTGTGAAGCACATCATGAATTGTTTTTACAAGGTTTAAAGAATATAAATCGGAAGTAAATGGATCAGAATTTATATGGATACTAAAGTTGTAGCTGCTGCTAAGTGGTCCCTTATAACGGAGGTCTTAGCGAAGCTTATTACACCAATTACAAATATCATATTGGCACATATATTAGCCCCTACAGCATTTGGTATTTTAGCGACCATTATGATGGTTATTTCCTTTGCGGAAATGTTAGCAGATGCAGGTTTCCAAAAATTCCTTGTTCAATACGAATTTGAAAGTGAAGAAGATAAACAGAAGAGTGTTAGCGTCGCATTCATTTCAAATATCGTGCTTGCTATTATTCTCTGGATCGCCATCATTGTGTGGCGTGATGATTTGGCATCACTAGTAGGAAATGATGGATTAGGTATTCCTTTAGCTGTAATGGGAACTATGTTGCCCTTAAGTGCATTTAGTAGCATTCAAATGGCAATGTATAGGAGAAGTTTTAACTTTAAATTTCTCTTAAGTATACGGATGATTACTATCGTTACGCCTTTATTCGTATCCATACCAATGGCGTTAGCAGGATTTGATTATTGGGCATTGATTGCAGGCCTATTAGCGGCACAACTCTTTACGGCTATCGCACTTTGTATACGACAAGAAAAGTTGATATCAATTTATTTTTCATATCAAGTGTTTCGTAATATGTTTAGCTTTAGTGCGTGGTCGTTGGCAGAGGCTTTCTCCATATGGCTCACTGCATGGATAGATACCTTCATTATTAGCCATTTTTTAAATGCTTATTATCTTGGTATGTATAAAATGCCAACTGCTATAGTGACTACGGTAATGGCTATTGCTACTTCGTCGATGGCTCCGGTTTTATTCTCTGCCTTATCACGGCATCAACATAATAAGGTGGAGTTTGAAAAAACGTTTTTTACCTTTCAACGATATATGGCGTTGTTCTTGGTTCCCTTAGGTGTGGGCATGTTTGTATACCAAGATTTTATTGTACAAATATTATTGGGACCACAGTGGAAATTAGCTGGTATAGTACTAGGGTCTTGGGCATTAAGCTCATCTTTAGTGACGGCTATATCTTATTTGATATCAGAAGCGTTTCGTGCAAAAGGAATGCCTAATATTTCATTCCTGGCACAGATGGCGCATCTCATCGTATTAATACCAGTTATATATATATGTGTTCAATATGATTTCACTACATTTGTATATGCCAGGTCGATAGTACGGGTTCAAATGATTGCTGTGCTTCTATATCTTTTAGCAGTTTATGTAAAGATGAATGCGTGGAATGTTATTAGCAATATTAAAACCTATATCATCACCTCCGTCATTGTAGGTGTAGGCTCTTATGTTCTATTGCATGTATATATTAGTATGATTTGGACGATTTTCTGTATATGTGTCAGTCTCATTTCGTATCTTGTTGTGTTGTATCTATTTCCAACGGAGAGAGTTGTGCTTACGAAAATATGGGATAGCGTTTTAACGAGATTAAGGCGTTCCTAAAGGAAAGGACAGAGTATGCTTTTACAAAATGTATCATTACATAACAAGGTAATTCTTATCACTGGTGCAGCAGGATTCGTAGGCGCCAATCTTGTTATGTCGCTTCTTAAAAATGTTGAAAGTAGTTGTATCATAGGTATCGATTCTGTTAATGATTACTATGATGTTAGTTTAAAAGAGTATAGATTACAACAGATTGAGTCCTTGAGAGACAATGGTAATCAATGGATATTTAAGAAGGGGAATATAGCAGATAAAGAATTCTTACAATCTATTTTTGAAGAATATAAACCCGATGTAGTTGTTAATTTAGCTGCACAAGCGGGTGTACGATATTCTATTACCAATCCAGATGCGTATATAGAATCAAATATTATTGGGTTTTACAATATTTTAGAATGTTGTCGTCATTCCTATGATAATGGTACAAAGGGTGTAGAACATCTTGTATATGCATCATCTTCATCCGTATATGGATCGAACAAAAAGATTCCGTATTCTACTGATGACCAAGTGGATAATCCTGTTTCCTTATATGCGGCTACGAAAAAATCCAATGAATTATTAGCTTATTCCTATGCCAAGTTATATAACATACCGAGTACAGGTCTTCGATTCTTTACCGTTTATGGACCAGCTGGTCGTCCAGATATGGCGTACTTTGGATTTACCAATACATTACGCAAAGGTGAAGTCATCAAAATTTTTAATTATGGTAATTGTAAACGCGATTTTACCTACATAGACGATATTATTGAAGGTGTGTATAAGGTTATGCAAGTGGCTCCAGAACGAAGAAATGGTGCTGATGGATTACCAGTGCCACCATATGCTATTTATAACATCGGTAATAATAGCCCTGAAAATTTATTGGATTTTGTGACGATTTTAGGGGAAGAGTTAATAGCTGTTGGTGTGTTACCAGCGGACTTTAATATGGAACGCCATAAGGAACTCGTTGCTATGCAACCAGGTGATGTACCTATTACCTACGCGGATACATCTGCTTTAGAAGCGGATTTTGGATTTAAACCAAGTACAACACTTCGAGAAGGTTTAAGACGTTTTGCAACATGGTATAAAGATTTTTATATGAAGGATGGTAAATAAATGAAAATAGCAATAGCTGGTACTGGGTATGTTGGTCTTTCAAATGGTGTATTATTGTCACAACATAATGAAGTGGTTGCATTAGATATCATTCCTGAAAAGGTTGATATGATTAACCGTAAAGAATCACCCATAGTCGACTCAGAATTAGCCGATTATTTGAAGAATAAGTCATTGAATCTTAAGGCAACCTTAGATCCTAAGGAAGCTTTTACCGGTGCTGATTATATTATTATTTCTACACCTACTAATTATGACCCGCAAAAGAATTTTTTTGATACATCATCTGTAGAATCTGTTATCAAAACAGTTCTAGATATTAACCGTGATGCGGTTATGATTATTAAATCCACAGTTCCCGTAGGATATACAGAGCAAATGAGAGAGCGATTTAATACGAATAATATTATCTTCTCTCCTGAGTTTTTACGTGAAGGGAAGGCGTTGTACGATAATTTATATCCTTCTCGTATTGTAGTAGGCGAGGATTCTGAACGTGCTCGTACATTTGCTCATTTATTAGCAGAAGGAGCCCATAAAAAAGATATACCTCTATGCTTCACTGGTTCTACAGAGGCAGAGGCCATTAAATTATTTGCTAACACCTATCTTGCATTGCGTGTAGCTTATTTTAACGAATTAGATTCTTATGCAGAGGTGCGTGGCCTTAATACGGGTGAAATCATTCATGGTGTATGCTTGGATCCACGGATTGGGGATTTCTACAATAATCCTTCTTTTGGATATGGTGGATATTGTTTGCCAAAAGATACGAAACAATTATTAGCTAATTATAATGATGTGCCTCAAAATCTTATATCTGCCATTGTCGATGCAAATCGAACGAGAAAAGATCACATTGCTGATGCCATCATTGGTAAAGACCCTAAGATTGTTGGTATTTATCGATTGACAATGAAAACAAATTCAGATAACTTTAGGGCTTCTGCTGTGCAGGGGATTATGAAACGGATTAAAGCAAAGGGCATTGCCGTTGTTGTGTATGAACCAACTCTTGAAGCGAATGATTTTTTCCACTCTCCTGTTATTAGAAATTTTGATGATTTTAAACGTGTAAGCGATGTAATTGTAGCAAATCGTTGGGATGAATCCTTAGCTGATGTAAAGGATAAGGTATACACTAGAGATATTTTTGACCGAGATTAGTGGCGGTGATAGTAGATGTTAAAAAAACATTGGATAAGCTTTGCTTTAGTTGTTCTTGTTATACTTTTTATCTGGGATAATTCACTGCAAAACGATATTTCCTCAGATGGTTTGAGCCTTACGATAACACAATGGTTGAGCCCATTCTTGTATAAGCTTGGTATTACAGGCGATATGTGGTCATTAAATCGAATTGTCCGCAAGCTGGCGCATGTATTTGAATTTGCTGTACTGGGTGGATGTTTATATGTAGCATTACATCAATTTAATCGTGAATATGCAGGTCTTAAAGTAATTGCAATAGGGCTTGTTATTGCCATTTTAGATGAATGTTTGCAACTTACAAGCATTGGTAGACATGCATCAATTAGAGATGTGGCCATCGATACGGCCGGTGTTATCATAGGTGTTGCCGTGGTACAAGTTATTTTATCTATATATCGTCGTATCCGACATGGTTAGTAGAAATTCTCTATTTTAATGAATAATAGATATGTTATATATAAGACCTCTATGAATATTTTATAGAGGTCTTATTTTTATGAAAGCAATGTGAAAATATAAAATAATCTTTAATTTTAAACAATCAAATATTATCAAAAGTTTAGGTATAAGTACTTTTCAAGACATAGATTCATTGGTATAATATGAATGTAAAATGAATTCAAGCAAAAATATATATTTATAGTGAGAGATTTATATCGAGGTAAGGGGCGATATAATGATGAGAATGGGGAAGGATATGAAACGTATATTAGATTTACATACACATATTTTACCTGCTATGGAAGATGGAAAAGGACCTCAAACTATGGCAGAATCTGTACAAATGATTAAAGATTTAGTGGCCAGTGGCATTACAGATATTTTTTGCACACCTAAGGTGAATATTTTAACTGTGCAGTCCTTTATTGCGTCAGTTCCTACTATTTTAGATAATGTAAGACATGCTGTGGCGGAACAAGATGTGAGTGCAACGTTGCATAAAGGTGCTGTTGTTGAATTGAGTGATTCTATGATTGAATATATTCGTAACCATAGAGAGGCTCTTGTACTTGGCAATAGCCATTTTATGTTAGTCACAATTCCAGCGGATTGTAAGCTACATCATGTTGATGCATGGTTACAAACACTATGTGACTTAGGCATTACACCTATTATAAATGAAGTAGAACGGTATAGTCTTTTCTTTAGAAAACCAGAGCTTTTATTGGCTTGGGTTGATAAGGGGATTTTGTTTGAATGTAATATTATGTCTTTTGAACATCATTCTGAACATTATACGAGAGCCATCGAGTTATATACAAATGGTTTGATACACTTCTTTGGTACAGGATATGATGTATTGCCAAATCAATATGGTAGCTATGTAGAGGTAATTTCTAAACTAGACATGGAATATAAGAAAGATCTACTTGGTGATGTGCGTTTGAATGAACGCGACTTATTAGCAGACCGAGTATTTTATCCTACAGTGCCAGATCATTGGGCTGGACGAAGACCTAATTTTTGGACTCGTCTTTTAGCATTAGCGTTCTAAGTTAATTTATGAAAAAGAGTTCTTTTATCATGCCAATTTTGCATGGTAAAAGAACTCTTTTTTACATTATATAGTATTTTTTATTGCAAATAAGCACAATATATAGTATACTGTGAGAGCAATAAAAAATACGGAATTTCCTATGAAATTTCGTATTTCTTTTACGAGAAAATATAAAAAGTATGGATTTTCCATACTTTTTTATATGTAGTAACTTTGACAGATTCGGATAATTGGACATGGGGAGGTTCCGAGATGTTGCATGTCATTAAACGGGATGGTACAAAAGTACCTTTTGATAAACATAAAATTGCAGTTGCTATTGAAAAGGCAGAACATAGTAGTACGGGGTTATATGAATCTGGTTTGGCCGAACGCATTGCTGACGAAATTGAAGCCTATGCGACTAAACTTCAAAAGGATATGACCATTTATGCTATTGAAGATCAAGTGTATTATAAATTGATTGAATATCATAATCCTGCAACAGCTCGCGCTTATGAAGGTTATAAAGCGGTACAAGCTTTCAAACGCCGTCAAAATACGACAGATGAAGATGTCATAGGTTTGTTGGATCGTAGCAACGTGAGTGTTCTTGACGAAAACTCCAACAAGGATGCGGCTATTGTATCTACACAACGGGATTTGATTGCTGGTGAAGTATCTAAGGATATTGCGCGTCGTAAATTGATTCCTACGGATATCCTTGAGGCCCATGATAGCGGTGCCATCCATTTCCACGATATGGACTATATCATTCAACCGATGTTTAACTGTTGCTTAATCAACTTAGAAGATATGTTGACAAATGGTACAGTTATTAATGGTAAGCGTATCGATACACCAAAATCCTTCCAAGTAGCATGTACAGTAACCACTCAAATTATTGCACAAGTTGCATCTGGTCAATATGGTGGTCAAAGTATTAATGGTATCGACCGTATATTGGCACCATTTGTACGTAAATCTTATGAAAAAATCCTCAATAATGTAATTGAAGAACAAGTTGAGATTTACGGCATGGAACCAAATATGGAAAAGGCTCGTGAAATTGCTTGGAAACGCACGCGTAAAGAGGTAAAGGATGGCATTCAAACCATTCAATACCAAATCAATACATTGATGACTACAAATGGTCAATCCCCATTTGTTACATTGTTCATGTATTTCCAACCTGATTATGAGTATGCTAAAGAAGCAGCTCTTATTACAGAGGAAATTTTGCGTCAACGTATCAAAGGCGTTAAAAATGAAGCCGATGTATACATTACACCAGCATTCCCTAAATTGATTTATGTATTAGACGAACACAATGTTCATCCGGATAGCCCATATTATTATTTAACAGAATTAGCTGCTCAATGTACGGCTAAACGCATGTATCCTGATTATATTTCTGCGAAGAAGATGAAGGAAAATTACGAAGGCAATGTATTCAGTCCTATGGGATGTCGTTCCTTCTTGTCTCCTTGGAAGGATGCAGAAGGCAATTATAAATTTGATGGTCGTTTCAACATGGGCGTAGTAAGTTTGAATTTGCCACAAATTGGTATTTTAGCACGCGGTAGTGAAGAAAAGTATTTTGAAATCTTAGATAAACGTCTAGAATTGGCTGAAAAGGCATTGATGTTACGTTATAATCTATTAAAAGATGTAGTAAGTGATGTATCTCCAATTCATTGGCAACATGGTGCTATTGCGCGCCTTAAAAAAGGTGAAAAAATTGCTCCGTTCTTGACTGGTGGATATGCTACGATTTCCCTTGGTTATATCGGTATTTACGAAGCATGCCGATTGATTACCGGTGAATCTAATACTGGTGAGCATGGTCGTGTCTTTGCTATGAAAATTATGGATCGTTTGAACCAAGCTATTAATGAATGGCGTGAAAAACATAATCTAGGCTTTGGTCTTTATGGTACGCCTGCTGAAAGCTTAACAAATCGCTTCTCTTCTTTGGACCGAGCACGCTTTGGTATCATAGAAGATGTAACGGATAAAGGTTACTATACGAATAGTTATCATGTAAGCGTTCGTGAAGAAATTAACGTATTTGATAAATTTGCTTTTGAGTCTGAATTCCAAAAGAAATCGACAGGCGGTTGCATTTCTTATGCAGAAATTCCGAATATGACAAATAATATTCCTGCAGTATTGACGATGATTAAGTATATTTACGACAATATTTCCTATGCAGAGTTCAATACAAAATCTGACTACTGTCATGAATGTGGATTTGATGGTGAAATCAAGGTTAATGATGACAATCAATGGGAATGCCCTCGTTGTCATAATACAAACCGCGATAAATTAACGGTTATCCGCCGTACGTGTGGATACCTTGGTGAAAACTTCTGGAACGAAGGTCGCACAAAAGAAATTAAAGATCGCGTAATGCATATTTAATTTTATTAATCGTAAACATGTTAAAAGCTGTGCCATAGGCACAGCTTTTACTATATACATGATAAATTGAAATATATCTATATGTTTAATTTAGTCAAAGTTGATCACAGGCAAATAGTATGGGGGTTATTATGAGATATGGACAGATTCGACAATATGATATCGCCAATGGAGAAGGCATACGCACATCTATATTTGTAACGGGCTGTACCCATTGCTGTTATAATTGTTTTAATGAAGAGTATCAGGATTTTAATGCTGGTCAAGAGTGGACTGATAAAGAAACAGAATTGGTAGTATCCTATGTGAAAAATCCTAATTGTGCAGGTCTTACCTTGTTAGGCGGTGAACCATTTCAAAATGTAGATGGTATGCTAGCTATAGTGAAAGCTGTGCGTGAGGCAGCACCTGAGAAACCTATCTGGGCTTACTCTGGCTATGTGTGGGATGATATTATATCTGATCCATCGCGCCGTAGCTTAGTGGAACAAATCGATATACTCGTGGATGGTCGATTTGTAGATGAGTTAAAAGATCCATCCTTACGATTTAGAGGATCCTCTAATCAACGAATTATTGATGTACAATCTTCGTTGAAACAGGGTGAAGTAGTACTGGCTATGGAGTGATATAGAGAGTATGTTAGATAAACGTTTACTTGGTTTAGTTATAATCGTTGGCCTAGTGGCGGGCTTAATCGGTTCTTTTTATACCCATTTGTTACATTATATCCAACATTTTATGTATGCCTATTCTACGTCAGAAGGCTTAACATTTGGTCAAGCTGTGGCCCGTGTATCACCTGAACATCGGTTATTGGCAGTATTAGTCTGTGGCCTATTTGGTGGTGTAGGGTGGGTTCTTATCCATCGATATGGAGATCCGCTTGTCGATATAAAAAAAGCTGTTCAGGACTCTACAAAAGAAATGCCTCCATTGACCACATTTATTCATGCTACATTGCAAATTATTACAGTTGGCATGGGATCACCGCTTGGTCGAGAAGTTGCACCGCGTGAGGCTAGTGCGGGGATTATGACCGGACTATTACGCTATGTTGATATGCGCCCTGAGGACAAGTCGCTTATTATTGCTTGTGCTGCTGGAGCAGGCTTAGCTGCCGTATATAATTCTCCTTTATCAGCTGCTATTTTTACGCTAGAGACATTACTTATCTCATGGAATGTTCGAGCCATGAGCGCAGCCCTTTTATCGTGTGGACTAGCTACATTGGTCGTTCGTCATGCAGGGATAGGAGATCTTGTTCAGTATACGATGCCACAACCACCTTTATATGGTAGTTATCAAGAATTTGCTATCGTCCTTGGCGCTGTCATTGCTATTGGCGTTGTTTTATTTGATAAAACACAATCCTTATTACCTAAGTTTGATAGAAAAAGCCCTAAAATGATTGTCATAGCCATTTTATCATTTGCTGTTATTGGGGTGATGGCCATGTATTTTCCAGAAATCCTTGGTAATGGTAAAGCTGGTAATCAGTTGACCTTTACAGATTTGGTAGGATGGGATTATGCATTAGGCCTATTAGCTACTAAATGGATTGCCGTATTACTTGCCTTAATGGCTGGTGCTTATGGTGGTAGAATTACGCCATCCATGATGCTAGGTAGTACATTGGCATTAGCCTTTGCCGCATTGTGGAGTATTATGGTCAGTCCCGTTCATTTAGGCTTTGCTGCATTTATAGGGGCCGTAATTTTCTTGGGATTGGCACAAAAGATGCCGCTTACATCCTGTGTGTTCATGTTAGAACTTTCACGATTTTCCGTGGAAATGTGCTTCCCAATGGCGCTAGCTATGGGTTCTGCATTGATAACGCAGCAGATTGTAAAAGCAAGATTCCAATTATAAAATAAACTGTATACTATATCAGATGATGTTCTGATGATAAAGAAATAGCGACTAGTTGATACCGTATGATCGACTAGTCGCTATTTTGTGTGTGAAGGCTCTATTTATAGAAGACCTTATTTTTTACATTGTAATTATACGATTTTGGCGTTTTTATCGTATTCTTCGCCACCACAATTTGGTAGCATACCATATTCAACAGTCCAAAGGTGTTTATATTTCAATGCTTGATTGTGGATTCTTTCAACTTGGGATTCATCAGTGCGTACGATGCGTGCAGGAATACCAACGACTAAAGAGTATGGAGGGATTGTAGTGTTTTCTTTTACCACTGCACCGGCTGCAATGATAGAGCCAGTACCGATATGACAACCACTTAGTACGATAGCCCCCATGCCAACGAGTACATTATCCTCGATGGTAGACGCATGAACAATGGCACCATGGCCTATAGTTACATAGTCGCCAAGTATACAAGCCTCATCATCATCGACGTGAAGCACAGAGTTATCTTGTACATTGGAATAACGACCTACTACAATTTTATTAACATCGCCACGAAGTGCACAGTTTTGCCAGATGGAGGCAAATTCTTTCAACTCTACATCGCCGGCTAGTTCAGCACCAGGCATAACACAAGATTTTGGATCTAATTTTGGATACTTTCCATGATAAGGTAACATAGGACCTCCTATTAAATTACTTCGATAAAGCGTTGTGCTTTACGGATTGCCATAATAGCTTCATTAATGACAGAGTGTACAATAGTTTGAGCTGGTTCAATTTTATTAAGTCTATTAAGCGCTTGGCCTACTTGTACAGCACCATTGACAACGTCGCCATCGATAGCAGCTAATTTATTTGTACCTTGGGACATTTTGCTGCGTTCTTCTTTTGTTGTAACACCATCAGTTTCTGCTGCAATATAACGGTCTGTAAAATCACTGCGCAAGCTACGTACACCACCGTGACCGGAGAGAAGACCTGTTACAACGGAGTCAGTGTCTGTTGCTTTGATAATTGCTTCTTTCATATTTTGATGAGCTTTACATTCTTCGGCAAGCAAGAAACGGGAGCCCATTTGTACACCTTCAGCGCCCATCAATAAAGCTGCTGCCAAACCACGACCATCAACGATGGAACCAGCCACAACAACAGGAATAGTGATTTCTGGTAGAATGTTTTCCATCAAAGACATTGTTGTTTGGGAACCGATGTGACCACCAGCTTCCATACCTTCTACGACGATAGCATCGGCACCAGCATCTTGAATGCGTTTTGCCAGTTTCAAGGAAGGTACAACAGGAATAACCTTGATGCCTGCTTCTTGAAATGGCTTAATATATGGGGTAGGGTTCCCAGCGCCAAGTGTTACAAATGCAGGTTTTTCTGCGATAATAACATCTACTAATTCATCTTTATTAGGGGCCATAAGCATTAAATTTACACCAAAAGGTTTATCTGTTAGTTCTTTGCATGCGCGAATTTCATTGCGAGTCCATTCTGCATCGCGACCGCCTAAGGCGATAACACCTGTAGCGCCAGCGTTAGCCACAGCCGCAACTAATGTAGATTCAGAAACCCATGCCATGGCACCTTGGATGATAGGGTATTCAATATTTAGTAATTCAGTCAGTTTTGTTCTCATGAATCCTCCTATAATATAGTTATATATAAGAAAATAAAGTCTATAATGTGGTGTATATATAACATACCACTATGTAATCTATGTAATAGTATATCATAAAATTCTAATTGATAATAGATTTCATTACATGAGTAAGTGTGAAAGTAATTCAAATCAGCTTTCAGAGGATATTGAAAATATTATAGAAAAATGGAAAATGAGTATTGAAAAGTTTCGATATCTTTGCTATACTATATTACAGATAAAGTATCTTAACGATATGAACACATTAATATAATCTCAAGTGAAGGAGGAAATAGACATGGAAAAATACGTATGTGTAGTATGCGGTTGGGTTTATGACGAAGCTGTAGAAGGCGTTAAATTCGAAGATCAACCAGCTGATTATGTTTGCCCTATCTGTGGTGTTGGCAAAGATCAATTCGAAAAAATGTAATTGATACATTAGAAAGGCTATCTTAAGCAATATTGAGATAGCCTTTTTTATTTGACAAAGCACACTGTCATGTTTATAATATTATAAGTCGAGGTAAGATTATGAAACTGCAAGTAGAGCAAGCAAAAGAACATATAGGAAAGAAATTTCCTTATAGCTATACGATGCCGAGTGAAGAACTTGGTAGTGACGTAGTTGCTTTTCCTTGGAGCCGTCATGATATAACTATTAGTGGTGAGTTTTGGTTTGATGGTCAAAACTACATCGTTCAAGGTTCGATTCATTCTAAAGGTGATTACGAATGTTCCCGTTGTTTAACAACTACGGAACATGAGCGCAATGATTCCTTCGAGGAAATCTTTAGTGATTCTCGAGATGCCGATGAAGATGTGATTCCTTTTAATGGAGAGGAAATTGACTTAACCGAACTGATTCGGGATACATTAATCATCAATGAGCCCTCTCAAGTGTTATGTCAGGATGATTGCAAAGGATTGTGCGTTCATTGCGGAGCAAATTTGAATGTTTCACCTTGTTCTTGTGAATCCTTTGTGGTGGATCCTCGATTCGCAGAGTTACGTGCTTTGCTTGATGAGAAAGATGATAGACTATCCTAATGATTGTACTAAGGAGGTGCAGATAATGGCAGTACCTAAGCGTAGATTATCCAAATGCCGTCGCGATCGTCGTCGTGCAAACTGGAAATTAGAAGCTCCTGGTTATGTAGCATGTCCACAATGCCACGAACCTATGATGCCTCATCGTGTTTGCCCTACATGTGGTCACTATAAAGGTGAACAAGTAGTTGCAAAAGCCTAATTGAGCGTGTGAAACACCTACACATTTGTGTAGGTGTTTTTTACTGCCCAGAAATAGATGCATTGTGGGTTAATATATGTTTATATTAATATATCATATAAAATATTAACTAGAATTAAAATAAAGACAATATTTGGTATATTATCATAAAATATAGCACAATATGTATGAAAATCCTTGCCAACATGGGAATTATTATATATACTTAAGATGTAATATTAATACTAGGTCATAAAAGGTGGTCCCATGAGTAGGTTGAAGAAGCAAGAAAGACAGAAACAGTTAACAGAAAAACTGAATATTACGCCTTTTCTTACTGATGAAGAGTTGGCATCTCACTTTGGTGTCAGTGTACCTACCATTCGACTCGATCGATTAGAATTGGGAATTCCTGAACTGCGTGAGCGTATAAAGGCTATGGCTACTGAACATGCACAGGATGAACAACCGGAACCAATACAACATGAAATTGTTGGTGAACTTATCGATGTAACAGAAGGAAAACAAGCCTTATCCATGTTACACACGACGCCGGATATGGAAGATCGTTTTGGTTATATTGATCCGCAGTATTTGTATGCTCAAGCAAATTCCTTAGCGAAACTAGTTATGGGTTCAACGCTTTGCTCTGCAGAGGTAGGGAATATTAAATATAAAAATCCAGTAGAGTCTGGTACTAATTTGGTGGCGAAAGCAGAAATTGTTCGTCGTCGTGGGGATAAATACTTTATTTGGGTTATAATAAGAGATAAAATAAAAGAAGTATTTAGAGCTAAATTTATCATGGAGTCTGTGGAGAATCGGGTGTAGTATATGAAAATTGCAATTGACGCCATGGGTGGTGATTTTGCTCCCTTGGAAATCGTCTTAGGCGCCTTGGAAGCAGTGCGAGAAACGGAACATATTGATGTTGTTCTCGTAGGCGATAAAACTCAAATATTCAAAATTTTAGAAGATAATAATGAAACGAATAATCCTCGCATTTCTGTGTATCATGCGAGTCAAGTAATCGGTATGGATGAGCATCCTGGTCAAGCATTGCGCAAGAAGAAAGATGCTTCGGTTGTAGTGGCAACATCTTTAGTTAGAAGTAAAGAATGTGACGCCGTTATTGCTCCAGGGAGCACAGGGGCAGCTGTAGCGGCAGCATTATTTGGTCTTGGCCGTATCAAGGGCATTGATAGACCTGTTATTGCTACGCCAATGCCAACTGTAAATGGTATTACCGTTATGTTGGATTCCGGCGCGAACTCAAACAGCAAACCAAAGCATCTTGTACAAGGTGCTTTGATGGGGGCTGAGTATGCGAAACTTTTACTAGGCAAAGAAAATCCTACAGTAGGTCTTCTCAATATCGGTGAAGAAGCAACTAAAGGAAATGAAGTTGTGCTCGCTACATATCCTATTTTAGAAAATATGAAAACGATTAATTTTAAGGGGAATGTAGAAGGCCGCGATATTCCAAAAGGAACTGTTGACGTTGTCGTTTGCGATGGCTTTGTAGGTAATGTAATTCTTAAATTTGCAGAAGGTCTTGTAACGGGTTTGACACAGCTCATTAAAGATAGCATCATGAATGGCGGAATATTAGCCAAAATTGGAGCGTTGCTTATTAAACCAGCGTTGAAACCAATGGCCAAGAAGGTGGATCATACTGAAAATGGTGGTGCTCCATTACTAGGTGTAAATGGTGTGTTTATGATTGCTCATGGCAGTTCGAAGGCAAAAGAAATTAAGACAGCTATTACTATTGCAGCCGATTTGGTAGAACGCAAAATTATTGAACATATTCGAGAAACAATGGAAATTGAAGGAGCCGTAAAATATGACTATGATGAATAAACCTGTCGGAATTATTGGTACAGGTAGCTTCCTTCCTGATAATGTGGTAACTAACTTTGATTTGGAGAAAATGGTCGATACAAGTGACCAATGGATCAGAGAACGTACAGGCATTGAAGAAAGACGCATTGCACCAGAGGGTATGAATACATCCTATATGGCAACTGAAGCTGCTAAAAAAGCACTTCAAATGGCTAAACTCGATGTGGAAGATATCGATATGATTATCTTTGCTACATTGACACCGGATATGGTGATTCCTTCTGCCGCATGTATGTTACAAGCGAATCTTGGTGCAAAAAATGCAGCGGCTTATGATTTGCAAGCTGCATGTTCAGGTTTTGTATATGGTTTGATTACTGCCCAAAGCTATATCGCATCGGGATTATTTAAAAACGTTCTCGTTGTAGGCGCAGAAATTTTGTCGCGTCGCGTTAACTGGAACGATCGCGGAACTTGTATTCTATTCGGCGATGGTGCAGGTGCAGCTGTTGTTTCTGAGGTTCCAGAAGGTTATGGTATTAAAGGGGTCGACTTAGGTGCCGATGGCACTGGTGGTTCTGCCTTGTGTATACCAGCTGGTGGAACAGCTGTTGTAGCTAATGATCAACGTATAGAAGAAGGTTTGACATTCATCCATATGGATGGTCCAGAAGTATATAAATTTGCTGTTAAAACAATGGGGAAAACAGCGTTGAAATCTCTAGAACGAGCTAATATGAATTTGGATGAATTAGATTATTTTATCCCTCATCAAGCTAATATTCGTATTATCGATTCAGCCGCTAAGCGTTTACATATGCCAAAAGAAAAGGTATTTGTAAATTTACATAAGTATGGTAATACATCTGCTGCATCAGTGGCGATTGCGTTGGATGAAGCAAATCGTGAAGGTTGCTTAAAACGCGGTGATAATGTAGCACTTGCAGGATTTGGTGCTGGCCTTACCTGGGCTAGCCTCGTCTTGAAATGGTATTAAGGAGGAAACATCAAGATGATTAAGACTGATATTTGTGATTTGTTACAGATTGAGTATCCTATCTTTCAAGGTGGTATGGCTTGGTTAGGGACTGCAGAACTTGCATCTGCTGTATCTGAAGCTGGTGGCCTTGGCATCATTGGTGCAGGACATATGCCTCCGGATGTTTTCCGCAATGAAATTCATAAAGTAAAAGAACGCACAAATAAACCATTTGGTTGTAACATTATGCTAATGTCTCCTTTTGTAAAAGAAGTTATGGAAGTCGTTGTTGAAGAACGCGTTCCTGTTATTACAACTGGTGCAGGTAATCCTGGTGTATATATTCCAGCATTGAAAGAAATTGGCACAAAGGTTATTCCTGTAGTTGCATCTGTTCTTTTAGCTAAACGTTTACTTCGTGGTGGTATTGATGCGATTATTGCAGAAGGTACAGAATCAGGTGGCCATGTTGGGGATATTACAACAATGGCATTGTTACCACAAGTTGTAGATGCTGTCGATGTTCCAGTAATTGCTGCTGGCGGTATCGCCGATGGTCGTGGCGTAGCAGCTGCTTTTGCACTAGGCGCTCATGCAGTTCAAATGGGTACACGTTTTGTCCTATCTGAAGAATGTATCGCTCATGAAAACTATAAAAACGCTGTATTGAAAGCAAAAGATCGTTCTACTGTTATGACTGGTCTTACAACAGGTCATCCAGTTCGAATTATCGAGAATCAATTAGCACATAAATATAAAAACCTTGAATTTAGTGGTGGTTCCAAAGAAGAATTAGAAAATCTTGGCGCAGGTACACTTCGTAAAGCTGCTATTGAAGGTGATGTAAAAGAAGGCTCCGTTATGATTGGTCAAATCGCAGGTATGCTACACGATGTGAAACCTTGTAAAGAAATCATTACAGACATTATGACAGAAGCTGAAACAGTGATTAAAAATCTACAAACTTTTGGCAAATAAGGAGGCCATCCTATGAAAACTGCATTCGTATTTCCAGGTCAAGGATCTCAAAAAGTAGGCATGTTACAAGATTTGTACAATGCATACCCTATTGTTAAACAACGCTTTGAAGAAGCTGATGAAGCATTAGGCTATTCTATTTCTAAGTTATGTTTTGAAGGTCCAGATACTGAGTTAGTTAAGACTGCTAATACACAACCAGCTATTTTGACTGCTTCCGTAGCTTGTTACGAAGTATTGAAAGAAAATGGTTTTACACCTGATATTGTGGGTGGTCATAGCTTAGGTGAATATAGTGCATTGGTAGCTGCTGGTGTTCTTAACTTTAAGGATGCTGTCTATGTTGTTCATAAACGTGGTGAATACATGCAAGAAGCAGTGCCATTAGGCAAAGGTGCTATGGCAGCAATCCTTGCATTACCAAGAGAGCAAGTTGTGGAGATTTGCCAACAAGTTAATGATACAGTAGGTTCTGTACAAGCTGTTAATTTTAACTGCCCTGGTCAAATTGTAATCGCTGGTGAAACTGCAGCTGTAGAAACAGCAGCAGAAAAAATGAAAGAAACTGGTGCAAAACGCGCTGTTATGCTTCCTGTAAGTGCTCCATTTCACAGTCGTCTTATGGAACCTGCAGCAGCTCGTTTGAAAGAAGAATTAGATAAGATCCAAGTTAACGATGCTAAGATTCCAGTAGTAGCTAATGTAACTGGCAAAATTTTGACAAATGCTAGTGATATTAAAGACTCTTTAGTTACTCAAGCTGCTAATCCTGTATTGTGGGAAGACTGTGTTGCAGAAATGGTTAACTTCGGTGTAACTCGCTTTGTAGAAGTTGGTCCTGGCAAAGTATTAACAGGTTTCACTAAAAAGATCAATAAAGAAATGGAATTAGCTAATGTAGAAGACATTCCATCCTTAGAGAAAACGCTTGAATTTTTAAAGGGGGTTCGATAAAATGCACTTAGAGGGTAAAGTAGCTCTCGTAACTGGCGCCTCTCGTGGTATCGGTCGCGCCGTTGCTATTCAACTTGCACAATCTGGTGCTGATGTTGCTGTTAACTATAGTGGCAGTGAAGCTGCTGCTCAAGAAACAGTAGACGCTATCTTAGCATTGGGTCGCAAAGCGATTAAAATTAAAGCCAATGTTGCAAATGCTGAAGAAGTAGCAGCAATGGTTGAAGAAACGCATAAAACATTTGGTCACATCGATATCTTGGTAAATAATGCAGGTATCACTCGTGATGGTTTGCTTATGCGTATGAAAGACGAAGACTTTGATGCCGTTATCGATATCAACCTTAAAGGTGTATATTTGGTAACAAAAGCAGTATCCAAAATCATGATGAAACAACGTGCTGGTCATATTATTAACATGACTTCTGTTGTTGGTTTGATGGGTAATGCTGGTCAAGCTAACTATGCAGCTTCTAAAGCTGGTGTAATTGGTTTTACTAAATCTTGTGCAAAAGAGTTAGCTAGCCGTGGTATCACTGTTAATGCAATCGCGCCAGGTTTTATCGATACTGATATGACAGGCGTTTTGCCTGAAAAGGTAAAAGAAGCTATGGTAACACAAATTCCGTTGGGCCGTATGGCTAAAGCGGAAGAAGTGGCTGCCGTAACAACATTCCTTGCTAGTGATTTTGCTAGCTATATTACTGGCCAAGTTATCAACGTAGATGGCGGCATGGTAATGTAGTTACAAAATTAGACTATATATAAATCTCATTTGAAAGGAGGTGAACCACTAATGAGCACTTTCGATAAAGTTAAAGCAATCGTTGTGGAACAATTAGGCGTTGATGAAGCTGAAGTTACCATTGATTCTACATTCATCGACGACTTAGGCGCTGACTCCTTGGATATCGTTGAATTGATCATGGCATTCGAAGAAGAATTCAATGTTGAAATCCCTGACGACGTTGCAGAAAAAATCAAAACCGTTAAGGATACAGTAGAATATATTGATTCTGCTAAATAAGCTGTATAGCTGACAATTCAGCCGTGCGGGGGGCCGAGTGGCTCCCCTAATCGGTATTGTTTACAGGAGGAATTGATAGTGAAGCTCCCTGAACTTCGCATTGGGAATCTAGTGGCCAAAGTACCTATTATTCAAGGTGGTATGGCGATTAGATTGTCTACAGCTCGGTTGGCAGCAGCCGTTGCAAATGAAGGTGGTATTGGCCTTATTGCAGCATCTGGATTGCCTTTTGATGAATTAAGATATGAAATACAATTAGCTAGAAAATTATCACCTACGGGTATTATTGGTATAAATGCGATGGTAGCAGCTACGCAATTTGCGGGGCTTGTAAAAACTGCCATCGAAGAGGGCATTGATCTTGTGGTGGCAGGTGCCGGTTTTTCAAGAGATATGTTCGCAATGGGTAAAGAGTCTGGTACTCCAATCGTACCTATTGTTTCTTCTGCGAAATTAGCGCGCATTTCTGAAGGTTTAGGTGCCGCTGCAGTTATCGTAGAAGGTAGCGAAGCTGGTGGTCACTTGGGAACAGATCGTTCTGCTCGTGAAATCGTACCAGAAGTTGTAGCAGCTGTTAAAAATATTCCAGTTATTGGTGCTGGTGGTGTTTTGGATGGCAAAGATATTGTAGATATGTTGAAATTAGGTGCCAGTGGTGTTCAAATGGGCAGCCGTTTTGCAGCTTCCGATGAATGTAATGCATCTGATGAGTTGAAAAAAATGTATGTACGTGCTACAAAACCTGAAGATATCGTACTTATTCAAAGTCCAGTAGGATTACCAGGTCAAGCTATTAAAAATAAATTTGCTGAATCTGTTCTAGATGGCACTGTAGCGCCACCAACAGTATGTGACAATTGTTTAAAACATTGTTCCCATAAATTCTGCATTATCCGTGCTTTATCTAGAGCGCAACAAGGTGATGTGGAAACGGGGTTAGTATTCTCTGGCAATAATATGAGAAAAGTCGATAAGATTATGCCAGTTAAAGATATTTTTGCACAGTTAAAACAACAAGTAGCAGAAATCGATTAATTAAAGGGGCTATATAGCTATAAGAGGTGGAATAATTGGAAAAACGTGTAGTAATTACTGGCTTAGGAGCGATTACTCCGGTAGGTATCGGTAAAGAGAATTTCTACAATGCGTTGTTAGAGGGTAAATCTGGTATTGGCCCAATTACACGCTTTGACGCATCTGACTATGCAACACGCATTGCAGGCGAAGTAAAAGATTTTGATATTACTCAATATGGCGTAGATAAAAAAGAAGCTCGCCGTATGGACCGTTCCGTTGAATTTGCAATTGGTGCAGCTGTTTTGGCAGCTGATGATGCGAAATTAGCACTTGATGAAGAAGATTTGGACCGTTGTGGTACAGTAGTTGGTACTGGTATTGGCGGTATTGACTCTATCCATGATGTGTATACAACATTATTTGAAAAAGGTCCTGGTCGTGTAAGCCCATTTGCAGTTCCTATGATGATTGCAAATATGTCCTCTGCACGCGTATCCATTCGCCTAGGCTTGAAAGGTCCTGTTATTACAGACGTAACAGCTTGTACTTCCGGTACTAATGCAATTGGTGATGCATTCCGCATTATTCAACGTGGTGATGCAGACATCATGTTCGCAGGTGGTACTGAAGCTGCTGTTTCCCCTGCTGCTGTAGCTGGCTTCGCAGCTATGAAAGCTATGTCTACACGCAATGATGAGCCTACAAAAGCATCTCGTCCATTTGATAAGGACCGTGACGGTTTCGTAATGGGTGAAGGGGCAGGTATCGTTGTACTTGAAGAATTAGAACATGCTAAAGCTCGTGGTGCTCATATTTATGCAGAAGTAGTAGGTTATGGCACAAACGGTGATGCTTATCATATTACAGCTCCAGCTCCTGGTGGTGTACAAGCTCGTAAATGTATGGAATTAGCAATTAAAGATGCAGGTATTGATCCAAAAGAAATTAACTACATCAATGCTCACGGTACATCTACAGGCTTGAATGATAAAAACGAAACATTGGCTATTAAAGAATTGTTCGGCGATCATGCAAAAGATATCGCTGTTAACTCTACAAAATCTATGACAGGTCACTTGTTGGGCGCTGCTGGTGCGATTGAAACTATTGTAATGGCAATGGCAATCGAAACAGGCAAGGTTCATCCAACAATTAACTGTGATAATCCAGATGAAGGCTTAGACCTTGATTATGTACGTGAAGGTGCTCGTGATTTACATGTTACAGCAGCTCTTTCCAATTCCTTTGGTTTTGGTGGTCATAACGGTACACTTTGTGTTCGCCGTTATGAAGACTAATGGGGCGTCACGTATCGCATAAGAATACTATAATGACACAAGCTCGTGAAGATTCTCTTCATGAGCTTGTTAGTCGTTTACATATACCGAATATCGATATTACAGTTTTAGATTGTGCTTTTACCCATACATCTTATGCGAATGAACATAAAGCTAAGCATATTCATCATAATCAACGCTTAGAGTTTCTCGGTGATGCTGTATTGGATTTAATTATTGGTGAATATTTATTTAAAACCTATCCCGATATGTCTGAAGGCAATTTGACAAAAATTAAGGCGGCTACAGTATGTGAAGATTCATTGGCCTCTGTCAGCCGTACATTGCATTTAGGTGATTATTTACTACTCGGCCATGGAGAAAAATCTTCTGGCGGTGGTGATCGGAAATCCATATTAGCGGATACCTTTGAATCCCTAATAGGTGCGTTATATATAACGACTGATTATAAAACAGTAATGGACTTTGCTCTTCATTATTTGGCCCCTAATCTTAAGCAAGCATTAGAAGGTAAGCGTGGTAAAGATTATAAGACATTGTTACAAGAATTTGTGCAACGAGATGGTGATAAACATATTGTTTATAATCTTATCAGCGAATCCGGTCCTGACCATGCTAAGACCTTTATGATGGAGGTATCTATCGATGGGGTTACTTATGAGGCAGGTACTGGTAAAAGTAAAAAAATAGCAGAACAACATGCAGCACAATTGACATTAGAACGGTTAATGGCTGCTATATAATAAGCGCCGCAAGGCGCTTTTTATATAGGAACTATTAATGTGAGAACATTTAGCAGGGAACGTATGTGATTTGAATCGTAAATAGTAATAGGAAGGAGGTATGTTCATGAAATATGGTATGATTCCATTTTTTATTCCGCATGTGGGATGTCCGCATATATGTACATTTTGTAATCAGTCTCGTATTACAGAAATATCGAGCATTGGATATTTAACACCAGCATATATTACATCTACTATTAAAGACTACGTTGGGGCTTCAAAAGACGATAAATATTGGGAAGTCTGCTTCTATGGAGGCTCTTTCTCGGCTATTGATCCAGAATTACAACAACAATTATTAGCACCAGCTTATGAAGCGCTACAAGATGGGCTAATAGATGGTATTCGGTGCTCTACGAGACCTGATGCTGTAAGTGATGCACAATTGGAACTACTACGTTCATTCGGTATGAAGACAATAGAGCTTGGTGTACAATCCATGGATGATACTGTATTATCCTCAGCTAAACGGGGGCACACCTCTGATGATGTAAAATTGGCAGTTAAGCAGCTACGAAAGTTTGGATTCTCCGTAGGACTACAACTATTGCCGGGCCTCTTAGGTGATACATGGGAAACGATTATAAAAACAGCCATTGAAATTGTTGCATTACAGTCTGACTTTGTACGGATCTATCCAGTTCTCGTTATAGAACATACGGAATTGGCGGATCAATATAAGTCGGGGGTATATGAGCCCTTATCATTGGATCTAGCATTGCAGTATTGTTCATTTTTAAAGAGTTGGTTTGAATCTCATCAAATTACCGTTATTCGGACTGGATTACAAAGTACCGAAGAACTCGACACAGGTGCTAGTCTATTGGCGGGTCCTTATGAGCCTGCCATGGGAGAACTAGTGACTAATGAGCAGTGGAAGCAGCGCATAGCATATTGCATCGATGAGCATACAGAATGTTTTAGAAATCCGATTCGCACCATTACGATATCCTATCCACGCTGTCTTACGTCTAAGGTAAGGGGATTAAAGAAACGGAATCTCACATATTTTGAAAAAACATATGGCAATATAACTTTCACATGGCGAGAAAATAATGATATTGATACAGTACAATGCAGTATAGATGGCATGGTATATGTGGTATAATTAAAAATATGATTTAATGGGGTTTGTACTAAGAAAGGAGGCAGTCATGCAATTACTGCGGCTAGAATTAAAAGGATTTAAATCCTTTGCTGATAAAACAGTTGTAAAATTCTCCCCAGGGATGACTGCCGTTATTGGTCCTAACGGGAGTGGTAAAAGTAATATTACGGATGCTATGAAATGGGTTCTAGGGGAATCCAATGTGCGTAATTTACGGGGCCAACGTGCAGAGGATATTATTTTCTCTGGCACAGAAAAACGAAAACCGATGAGTGCCGCCGAGGTTACCCTTGTATTTGATAATGCAGATGGTCAACTCGATGTGGACATGCAAGAGGTGGCCATTACACGTCGTATCTATCGGACTGGTGAAAGCGAGTTCCTCATCAATAAACGTACATGCCGTCTTAAGGATATTCACTTATTATTAGCTGATACGGGTCTTGGTAAAGATTCGATGGCTATCATTGGGCAAAATCGTATCGATGCTATTCTTAATAGTAAACCAGAAGAACGTCGCCTCATTTTTGAAGACGTTGCAGGCATTTCTCGTTTTAAAATTAATAAAGAGGACGCATTGCGTCGTATTGCGAGCACAGACCGGAATATGGAACGGGTTCGAGATATTATGGCGACCATTGAGGAACAATTAGAACCTCTGGCAGAAAAAGCGGAAACGACGAAAAAATATATGGCATTGAGCCGGAGTAAACGCGAATATGATGGTGTTATCGGCTTTCACAATTATAAGACCGCTGATAGATTATTAACCCGTGCAGAAAATGACAACATTGCGTTGAAAGATGAGGAAATTGAATTACAAACTCAATTAGCTACATTGGATGCACGACGTCATACATTACAGGCAGAAAATGCAAAGGATCAAGAACAATTAAAGTCTTGGGAATCGCAGTTTAGTGAAAAACAACGGGAAGAAGAACGCATCAATGGTACTGTAACACTACTAGAAGAACAGTTGCGTACAACTAAGCGTGAAGTAGAAGATACTTCGCTGCGTATTAGCGAAGCAGAAGCATCTAAAAAGGGTGAAGAGCAGCAATTGCTCATTTTAGATCGTCTTATTGAGGATGAAACGGCTCAATTAGAATCTGAACGCACTCAATTCGTAGTTTTAGAGGAAAATTATAATAAGGCCATTGCCCAATTAGATGCGGAACAATCATCATGGAAGTCGGTAGAAAACGTCAGACAAGCCTATCAACAGCGCCAATTAGATTTGGTTACTAGCATTGAAACGGCGAAGGCTACATTGCGAAATTTAGAATCTCGTAAATCTGAGTCCGCTGTTCAAGTAGAAACATTAGAAACGGAAATTAAAGAAGTTCAATCCAATTTATCAGCAGCGAAATCTGAACATGAATCATTAGAAACTCAATTTAATGAGTTATCTAATAAACGGAAGTCCTTAGTTGATGAAGAACGGTCTGCATCAGAACGATTGCGAGAAGCTCGAAGGACATTAAATCGCATGAGTAGCGATGTGCAAAAAGCACAGGGGCGCTTAGAATTATTAGCACAATGGGCAGAACAACATGAAGGCTACTTAGAAGGAACTAAAAACATCCTTAACGGTAAGGGCCCTTGGCGTGAAGCGATTAAAGGTGCGGTAGGTGATTTATTTACCGTAGATAATCGGTTTACTGTTGCTATCGAAATCGCATTAGGTGGTAGTGTTAATCATGTTGTTACAACGACAGCTAAAGCCGCATCAGAAGGCGTTCAATTCCTTAAATCAATACAAGGTGGACGTGTTACCTTCTTACCGATGGATTCTGTGAAAGGCCGTCCTTATGATACGTCTGCATTGTCGGAAGATGGTGTCATTGGGACCGCTGTTGACTGTATTGAATTCGATGCTGCCTATAATCATATATTTCAATACTTGTTGGGCCGTACATTAGTTGTAGAAACAATGGAACGAGCTATTGCGTTACAAAAGAAATATAATCAGCAGTTACGCATCGTTACATTGACGGGGGAACAATTCCAACCAGGTGGTTCCTTAACTGGTGGTGCAACGAAGAAAAAACGCAGTACCTTGTTAAGTCGTCGTGAAGAGGCGGCTCGTTTAGAGGCTGAATTAGCCTCCGTGGAAGAGCGTACAGCCAAGCTTGAACAACAAATTAAGGATGAAGAAAATCGTATTGAACGGGCGCAACAAGAGCGAACTGTGTTGGATGAACAGTATCAACATACGAATCTTTTGTTCTCGGCCAGTCAAACGAAGATTCAGAATATTGAAAACCAATTAGAACGTAAAAAGCGTGTGCTTCATGATGAGCAGGAACGTATCGTTCAAATTGGTGTGGATATGGGACAAACGAAACATGTGCTTTCACAGTCTGAATCGGAATTGTCAGCGTTACATAATTCACCTGAACAACAAGGTGATCAATCGGCGATTATGGAACGATTAAGTACGCTGCAAAAGGCACAGCAAGAGGCATATGAAGCTTTTACAGCTTCAAGATTGCTTTGTGAACGTTTAGAAAGCACCATAGAAGAACGTAAGGTACAACAAGAGCAACGAAAGCAAAACTTGGAAACCATAGCATCTCGCTTAGAACCTCTCATGGAGTTATTACATTCTAGTGAAGAGCGTTTGCATGTTGTGATTCCTGAACAAATTCGAGTTGCTAATGAGTCTCTTGAAGCGATTCGTGGAGAGGTTGAAAAACTTCGCGCTTTACGCGATGAAGCGTATCAATCAACTGCTGGCGCACGGGAAGAGATTGAATCAATTTTAGCTGAACAAGATAGACTCAATCAACGGTATAAGGTGGTTCAAAATCGTCTAGTTGAAGCAGAAGGTAAATTGACGCGTTATCGTATGGATTGTGATCGTGCGGTAGAGGATTTGAATGAATTAGGCTATTCATTGGAAGATGCACAGCATATAAATATTGCCGGTTCTGTAAATGATTGGAAAATGGAACAAGCTCGTTTAATGGCGGAAATTGCAGAACTTGGATCTGTAAATCCTAATGCTGTAGAAGAGTACGAAGAGACGAAAACTCGGTATGATTTCTTATCGAATCAATTAACAGATCTCGATACGGCAAAAGAACAATTACAGGCGGTTATCGCTGAAATGGATAAGGCCATGAGCACACAACTTTACGATGTATTAGATGTGGTAGGTAAGCAGTTCCAACATGTATTCAGTCAATTATTTGGTGGTGGTACGGCTCAAATCGTACTTACCGACCCAGAAAATATCTTGACTGGTGGTATTGATTTCTACATTCAACCACCAGGAAAAAAGCGTCAGCAATTGACGTTACTATCTGGTGGAGAACGAGCACTCACAGTTATTGCTTTATTGTTCTCATTCCTAGACTATCGTCCGGCTCCATTCTGTGTGCTTGACGAAGTTGATGCTGCTTTGGACGAAGCAAATGTAGAGCGATTTAGTTCTTATTTGAATCGCGTAAATAAGGAAACTCAGTTTATCGTCGTATCACATCGTAAGAAAACGATGGAAGCTGCCGAAGTATTACAAGGGGTGACCATGGTGGAGCGCGGTGTATCTCGATTATTAACGGTTTCATTTGAAGATGTGAAGGAGGATCTAGCATAATGGCATTTGGATTCTTTAATAAAATTAAAGAGGGCTTAGAAAAAACTCGTAAGTCCTTTGTAAAAAATGTAGAAACAGTAATCATTGGTTATGCAGAAATCGATGATGATTTTCTTGATGATTTAGAAGCGGTCATGCTCACTAGCGATCTTGGTCCTAAGACTACAGAGTATTTGATGAAGGAAATCCGCCGCGGTGTTACAGAAGGTATTATCAATAATACTGGTGATGTTATGCCATTTATGGAAGACCGCATTACAGAAATGCTTGTTGACCAAGAGGATGAAATTACCCTACACCATCCAGAAGTTATTCTCGTTGTTGGTGTTAATGGTGTGGGTAAGACTACAACTATTGCTAAATTGGCAAACTACTATACTAAAGAAGGTAAAAAGGTTATCATCGCTGCTGGTGATACATTCCGTGCAGCGGCGGCGGACCAATTATCTATCTGGGCTGACCGCGTAGGTGTACCTATCGTAAAACATAAGGAAGGTGCGGACCCTGCTGCTGTTGTATATGACGCGATGGAAGCCGCAAAGGCTCGTAATGCAGACATGGTAATTGTCGATACGGCTGGTCGTCTTCATACAAAAGTAAATCTTATGGAAGAACTTAAAAAGATGGGCCGCGTAGCGAATAACCATGTAGAGGGTGCTCCGCATCAAACGTTGCTCGTTTTAGATGGCACAACAGGTCAAAATGCGGTAAGCCAAGCTAAATTATTTGGTCAAGCCGTACCTGTTAATGGTATTGTAGTTACTAAACTAGATGGTACTGCAAAGGGTGGCGTAGTTATTTCTATTAAAGAAGAACTAGGCGTACCAGTACGTTGGATTGGCGTTGGTGAAGGCATGGACGATTTACGTCCATTTAATGCAAAAGAATTTGCCAATGCACTATTTAATAAAGGAATGATTCAAGGTGACAAATAAATATAACCGGGAATTCTTACTTGAATATGTAGAATCTGAAAATAAAAAAAATGAATGTAATGTAAGCCTAGAAAATATGGAAAAAATCGTTAGTTTAATCGAGTATTTCGGTATTGAATTATACCGTCCTATTACGAGATTACTACTTTCAAACTGGGAAGAAATTACAGATCGTATTAATAACTATACTGAATCAGATTGGATGATGGCCGATGAAATTCAAAAGACTACGCCTACATTAGATCGCTTCTCTATTGCTATGCTCATCGAAGTGTTAGAAGGTGAGGATACATTGAACCAAGCGGAAAATGCAGGTCATCGTTTGTCAGAGGAAGAGCTCAAAGCTATCCGTAAACATCAGGATGAACAGTAATGAAACATAATAGCTATAACTATGAAGGGGGCCAACCATTTAAGGTTGAGGCGCCCTTTGTGCCTACTGGGGACCAACCTGCTGCCATTCAATCTCTTACGGACGGGATTGAGCGCGGTGAGTGGGCTCAGGTCCTACTCGGTGCAACTGGTACAGGCAAAACCTTTACCATGGCAAAGGTCATTGAAGCGGTTCAAAAACCGACCTTGATTATCGCCCATAATAAAACATTGGCTGCTCAACTTTGCAGCGAGTTTAAAAGTTTCTTCCCTAATAATGCGGTAGAATACTTTGTGTCTTACTACGATTTCTATCAACCAGAAGCGTATATCCCTTCTAGCGATACGTACATCGAGAAGGATGCGTCCATCAATGATGAAATCGATAAGTTGCGCCATAGTGCCACTATGAGTTTGTTTGAGCGCCGAGACGTTATCATCGTTGCTTCTGTTAGCTGTATTTATGGCTTAGGGGACCCGGAGGACTATTCTGATCTCGTATTATCCTTGCGGTTAGGTCAGACGAAATCTCGCGATGAAATTCTGTCTAAACTCGTAGATATTCAATACACGCGTAATGATATGAATTTTATTCGCGGTACATTCCGTGTACAAGGGGATACCATAGAAATTTTCCCTGCTGCCTATAGTGAAAGAGCCATTCGTGTGGAACTATTCGGCGATGAAATCGACCGTCTTGTTGAAGTAGATGCATTAACGGGAGAAGTCATTGCAGAGCGCAAACATGTTGCGGTCTATCCTGCATCTCACTATGTTACAACAAAAGAAAAAATGAAAATTGCGGTAGAGCGCATCGAGGCAGAACTTGATGAGCAGTTGGCAAAACTGAAAGCAGAAGATCGTCTGCTTGAGGCGCAACGTCTTGAACAGCGCACCCGTTATGATATTGAAATGATGCAAGAAATGGGCTACTGCTCAGGCATCGAAAACTATTCCCGTCATATGTCGGAACGTAAAGCAGGGGAAGCACCATATACGTTGATAGACTATTTCCCTGATGATTTCCTTATCATGGTAGATGAATCGCATGTAACAATCCCTCAGATTCGCGCTATGTACAATGGGGATAGAGCGCGTAAAGAATCTCTTATCGAATACGGGTTCCGTTTGCCATCGGCACTTGATAATCGACCATTGAAATTCGATGAGTTTGTAGAACGAATCAATCAAATCGTGTATGTATCGGCAACGCCAGGACCATATGAAATGGAAGTAGAAACGAATGTGGCAGAGCAAATCATTCGTCCTACAGGCCTACTCGATCCATCCATTGAAATTCGCCCTATTAAGGGCCAAATGGATGATTTGCTTGGTGAAATCCACAAACGGGCTGCCAAGAATGAACGGGTTCTCGTTACGACATTGACGAAGAAGATGGCGGAGGATTTAACAGAGTTCTTGAAAGAAATGGGTGTCCGCGTTCGATACCTTCATTCCGATATTGTTACCATCGAGCGGGCTGAAATCATTCGCGATTTGCGGGCCGGTGTATTTGATGTATTGGTCGGTATCAACTTGCTCCGGGAAGGCCTCGATATGCCAGAGGTATCCTTGGTAGCTATTTTAGATGCCGATAAGGAAGGCTTCTTACGCTCTGATACAGCTATGATTCAAACTATCGGTCGTGCTGCACGTAACGTAAATGGTCATGTTATCATGTACGCGGACCGTGTAACCGGTTCTATGCAACGAGCCATAGATGAAACGGATCGCCGTCGTGCGGTACAAGAGGCATATAATATTGAACATCATATTACGCCAAAATCTGTATCTAAAGATGTGAAAGAGCTTATTGAGCTCACTAAAATCGAAGAAGATATGGTGACCGATGGCAAGGGGCTTTCACCAAAGAAGGGGAAAAAGAAATCCTCTGCAGCTGGTATGGACCATGGCCACGAACCATATGCTCAAGAGGCAGCTGCTACTAAGGTAGCAGAGATTACGGCGGAAGAACTATATAACAAGATTGAAGAGCTTGACCGTCAAATGAAGGCAGCTGCTAAACAGTTGGAATTTGAAAAGGCTGCCAAATTACGCGACCAATTGGGCGAACTTCGTCAACAATGGTCTGATATGCATAGTGCTGGTGAAAGCAAGTTAAAGAAATCACGAAAAAATTCTAAAAAACAATCACCAAAAAGTAAAAAGGTACATATATGAAAGACCAATTAATTGTAAAGGGTGCGCGTCAGCATAACCTTAAAAATATAGATATTTCACTACCAAGGGACAAATTTATTGTCTTAACTGGTTTAAGTGGATCCGGTAAATCGTCTCTTGCATTCGATACGATTTACGCAGAGGGCCAACGGCGTTATGTAGAATCACTGTCGGCCTATGCGCGTCAATTTTTGGGACAAATGGATAAGCCTGATGTAGATTATATTGAAGGTTTATCTCCGGCCATTTCTATCGACCAAAAAACCACAAGCCGTAACCCTCGTTCTACAGTAGGTACGGTGACGGAGATTTACGACTATTTACGTCTATTATTTGCCCGTGTTGGACATGCTCATTGCCCAAAGTGTGGTAAACCCATTACGCAACAAACCATTCAACAAATGACGGATGATGTAATGAGCTTTCCTGAAGGCACTAAGATTTTAATCTTAGCCCCTATGATTCAAGGGAAAAAAGGGGAACATAAATCCGTTTTTGAACAACTTCGAAAAGAGGGTTTTGTCCGTGCGCGCGTTGATGGTGTGGTACGTACGATGGATGAGGATATCGTATTAGAGAAAAATAAAAAGCATTCCATTGATATCGTAGTAGACCGTCTCGTTGTAAAAGAAGGTATTGAATCCCGTTTGGCAGACTCTATGGAGACTGCATCAAAATGGGCGGAAGGCATCGTTATCGTTCAAGAGGTAGATGGCCCTGAGCACATGTATAGTCAGAACTTTGCATGCCCAGATTGCCATATTTCATTGCCGAAAATTGAGCCACGCATGTTCTCCTTTAATAGTCCTTTTGGGGCATGCCCTGCTTGTTTGGGTATTGGCTCTACTATGGAGGTTGATGAAGATCGTGTAATTCCCAATGGCTCTATTAGTTTTGCCGATGGTTGTGTACAGGCGTTGAGTTCAAATCCTAATGCATGGTTTATGCGCCAGTTAGAAGGTTTATTGAAAGCTAATGGATACTCTTTGAATTCTACCTATGATGAATTGCCTAAAGCATTACAGAAGAAGGTCATGTACGGTACGACAGATAAGGTAGCTTTCACTTATGAAAATATGCGTGGCGAAGAAAAGGAATTTTTCACTGAATACGAAGGTATTCTGCCGATGGTGAAACGCCGTCATAGTGAGGCATCCACCGATTCCATGCGCGAAGAGTTTGAAAAATTTATGTCCATCAAACCGTGTACAACTTGTCATGGGGCTCGTTTAAAACCTGAGGTATTAGCTATCACCGTAGGGGGCAAAAATATCAATGAAGTAACCCAATTGACGATTAAAGAAGCGTTGGATTTTTTTATTCACTTGCAGTTAACTGATCGAGAACAAGTGATTGGTGCTCAAGTTTTAAAAGAAATCAATGCCCGTCTAGGGTTCCTTAACAATGTAGGTTTAGACTATCTAACGATGAACCGAAGTGCAGGCACGCTATCTGGCGGCGAAGCACAGCGTATACGTTTAGCTACACAAATAGGCTCTGGCCTTGTGGGTGTATTATACATTCTTGATGAACCGTCCATTGGCCTACATCAACGAGATAATGATCGACTTATTGATACCTTAAAAGGTTTGCGTGACCTTGGTAATACATTGCTCGTTGTAGAGCATGATGAGGATACGATGCGTGCCGCAGATTACCTTGTAGATATTGGACCAGGTGCGGGTGAGCATGGTGGTCAAGTCGTTGCAGCAGGGACTGTAGATGAGGTTATGCAGGTGAAAGACTCCATTACCGGTCAATATTTGAGCGGCTGCAAGTTTATAGCTCTCCCTAAAGAACGTCGTAAGCCAGGTAAAAACTGCATCGAAATACGCGGTGCTAAGGAAAACAATTTACAGAACATCAATGTAAAATTCCCAATTGGACTATTTACCGTTGTTACTGGTGTCAGTGGTTCAGGCAAGTCCACCTTGATTAATGAAATTCTTTACAAAGGATTAGCTAATCAATTGTATCGTTCGTATCACAAGGTAGGCGCTCATAAAGAGATTCGTGGCCTTGAACATATCGATAAAATCATCAACATTGACCAAAGCCCTATAGGCCGGACACCTCGCTCTAACCCCGCTACGTATACGGGCGTGTTCGACGCCATTCGTGAATTATATAGCCAAACGCCAGAAGCTAAAATGCGTGGCTATAAACAAGGCCGCTTTAGCTTTAATGTGAAAGGTGGACGCTGCGAAGCTTGTCGTGGTGATGGTATCATCAAAATTGAAATGCATTTCTTACCAGATGTGTACGTGCCTTGTGAGGTCTGTAAAGGGGCACGCTATAATCGCGAAACACTAGAGGTTAAATACAAGGGCAAATCTATTGCCGATGTATTAGATATGACGGTAGATGATGCGGTAGAATTCTTTAGTGCTATCCCTAAAATTTACAAAAAAATGGTAACATTACAAGAGGTAGGTCTTGGGTATATTCGTTTAGGCCAAGCGGCTACTACATTATCTGGTGGTGAAGCGCAACGTGTTAAATTAGCTACAGAATTAGCACGTCGTAGTACAGGTAAAACCCTATATATCCTTGATGAACCTACTACAGGCCTTCATGCGGAAGATATTAGAAAGCTGTTAGATGTATTACAAAAATTGGTAGATGGTGGCGACACGGTTATCGTTATTGAACATAATCTCGATGTTATTAAGACGGCAGATTATATTATCGACCTTGGTCCTGAAGGTGGTAATCGAGGTGGCACTATCGTGGCTACCGGTACACCGGAACAAATTGCAAAGGTGAAAGAAAGCTATACTGGAAAATTCTTAGGTCCTGTATTGGAACAAACTAAAAAATTTATGAACGCATCAAAGAAGCATAAATAATGTACAACATACTGTATTAAACAGTATACACGCGATTAAGTATTAATGGAGAATCAATAAAGAAAGGAGGATATATGGCATCTGAAGAGTTATTAGAAAAGGTTAGTCACTTGCCAACAACACCAGGCGTGTATTTATGGCGTGATCAATATAACCGCATCATCTATGTTGGTAAAGCGATTAATTTGCGTAATCGCGTGCGTTCCTATGTTCGTAATGATGCGAATCGAGCGCCTAAGGTGACGGCGATGATGAAGCGTGCCCTTGATGTAGAGATTATCCAAACAAAGACGGAAATGGAAGCCCTTATATTGGAAAATACGCTTATCAAAGAACATAAGCCGAAATACAATATTTCTCTTAAGGATGACAAGACATACCCGTATGTTAAAATCTCTGTTCAAGAAGACTATCCTCGCGTATATATGACACGTCGTCTTGAGCGGGATGGGGCTAAATATTTTGGGCCTTTTACTGATGTAACAGCTGTTCATGTAGTCCTCAAGTTGATTCGACAGTATTTTCCATTGCGTACCTGTAAATCAATGAAGGTAGAACGTCCTTGTTTGCAATATCATATGCATTATTGTGAGGCGCCATGCTTTCATAAAATATCCGTACCCGATTACCGAAAATATATTGATGAAATTATAGCACTCTTTGAGGGGAAACCAATTCCATTATTAAAGCAAATCAAAGAGAAGATGGAGACAGCTGCTGAAGAGCTCCGATTTGAAGATGCAGCACGCTATCGAGATCAATTGACGAGCATTGAAAAAATTCAAGAAAAACAACGGATGGTAACGCAACGTGGTGACCTCGATGTACTTGGTATTGCTGTGGATGGTCAATTGGCATGTGTACAACTACTCTTTATTCGAGGTGGACGATTATTAGGCCGTGAAAATTACTTCGTTCAAAATGAAGGCGACTCGGAAGAGACAATTATGACCGATTTTATTAAGCAGTACTATGGAGATACCACCTTTATTCCTAAAGAATTATTATTGCCTATGGAAAGTTCTGAGCAACATCTATTTAAGGATTGGTTTAGTGAAATGAAGGGCCAACAGGTTGATGTTCTCGTGCCTCAGCGAGGCTACAAGATGGACATGATAAAAATGGCTCATGAAAATGCAGAAACATTCCTTGAAGAACGCCGCCGCCAATGGCAATACCAAATCGATAAGAGTGGTGGTGCCGTTAAGAAATTGGCGGAGGTCCTCGATTTGCCTAGATTGCCGGAACGTATGGAATGCTTTGATATTTCTCATACACAAGGCTCTGAAACTGTCGCCTCCATGGTTGTCTTTGAAGGTGGCAAGCCGGCTAAGAAGGAATATAGGCGCTTTAAATTAAAGACTACACAGGGCAAGCCAGACGATTTTAAATCAATGGCAGAAATCATGGAACGCCGCTATGGTAATGAAACGGATTGGCCTATGCCAGATCTCATTATCATCGATGGTGGTAAGGGGCAGCTCAATGCATCTATACCGCTCATACGTGCTGTAGGTGTTACAGATGTGCCAGTCATATCCTTGGCAAAACGGATAGAAGAGGTCTTTGTAGAGGGGCAAACGGATAGCATCATTTTGAGTCATCATTCACCAGAGTTGCAATTATTGCAACAAATTCGTGATGAAGCCCATCGATTTGCTATTACCTATCATCGTAAATTGCGGGGCAAACGTAACTTAGAATCCGTACTCGATCACATTGATGGCATTGGCCCTAAACGACGTAAGGCTTTATGGGCTCATTTCAATAGTTTAGAAGCTATGAAAAAAGCCAGTATAGATGAATTAGCTAAGGTCGATTCTATGAACTATAAGACGGCGGAAACGTTATACAATTTTTTCCGCATGTCGAAGGTAGAAAAACAAGATGTATTACAAGGTAACAAAATGTAATACAAAAATAGTTAATACCTTATACTAGAAAAGCAGCACTGCTGAGTATGACTCGCAGTGCTGCTTTTGTGCGTTATGCTTTTATATGTACTTGTTTGTGTTGAATATACCATGTTCGAATGGTGAATAGTATGCCTGCTACAATTACGCTAGCTAATAGGCCTATCCATACACCGAATGGGCCGTAGTTAGGGTTATTGGCAAGAATGTACGCGATAGGGAAGCAAACGCCCCAATAGGAAATGAGAGAAATATAGAATACAATCTTTACATCTTTGTAGCCCCGTAGAATACCTTGTAACGGTGTACCGATGGCATCGAAGGCGGAGAAGAAAACGCCATACCCGAGGAATCCATAAATGAGATTGTATACCTCTTCATCATTCGTAAATAATGCAGATATGCTTTCCATATGAGTGAATGTGAAAGCACAAATCAAAATCGCAATGACAATGGCTAACACGCGAGAAATGTAAGAGTATTGAATAGCTTCTTTATGTCGCTCGGCACCAACTTCATAGCCTACGGCAATGGTGGAAGCCATGGCAATGCTAAGTGGCAAACAATAGAACACGTTGGTAAAGGAAATGACCGATTGGTGAGCCGCCACGACAGCAGATCCAAAGTGCACCATCAATAGGCCGGCAATACTGAAAATGCTGGCTTCGAAGAAGATGGAAGAACCGATTGGTAAACCAATTTGCAATTGTTCACGTATGTATTGCCATTTGGGGCTTACCCAATCTTTATAGATGCGATATCCCTTTAATTTAGGATGGAAGAGTACCATCGCACTAAATAGAATAAAGTTTGTCCAACATGCTCCGGCAATACCATAACCAGCACCGACACCGCCAATTTCAGGCAATCCGAAGTGCCCAAATATCAGTGAGTAGTTTAAGAATACATTCACTATAAAGCTAGTTACTACAATAGCCATAGAATAATGAGTTAACCCGTGGGAATCAACGGTGTTACGCAATGTATTAACCCATAACAGAGGGAATAGGCCAAGTGCGAAAGCTTTCAAATAATTGATACAAACTGCTGTAGCAGCGGGTTCTAAGTTAAGGAAATTTAGTAATGATACTAATCCGAAAACACCAAGTAATAATATGATTAGTGCTAGGGTTGTTGCAATATAAAACCCTTGGTAGACGATGGTAGGGATGCTATCTGTTTTCTTGGCTCCCAATAGCTGTGCAATAATCGGGGTGATGCCCATTAGGGTCCCTTGTGCAAAGATATAGAATAATAACCATAGATTGTACCCTGTCGCAACCCCAGCTAAATCAATTGTACTATATTGTCCCGTTAAGAAGATGGCGATAAATGTGCCCCCTACAAGAGAAAATTGGGTGATGCACATAGGAGTAAATAGTTTAATGAACAACCATAATTTTTGTAGTATAGAATATGTTTGATACATAATGACCTCCTAAATTGATGATATATTTTAACATAGTCTATCTATTATGGCTAGGTGTATAGAAAACTATAGAATATAGTTGTATATATGGGTATTCGTATTAGGAATAGAGGTACCCATTACAGTATTGTACAAGGTAGATTCTCTTTAGTATAATAAGTATATTAAATATTTTCGTTATAGGAGGTACGAATTGGACATTTTATCTGTTCAAGGTTTATTGGCAATGTTACAAATCATTGTCATCGATATTCTGTTAGCTGGTGATAATGCCATCGTCATTGGCATGGCTGCACGAAATTTGCCAGCTAATTTACAAAAGAAAGCCATTTTCTGGGGCACTGCAGGTGCCATCATTTTACGTCTTGTTATGGCATTCCTTTTTGTTGAGGCTTTAAATACAATTCCAGCACTTCGTTTAGTAGGGGGTATTCTTTTGTTATGGATTGGGTACAAGCTCGTTGCTGATGATGACAGTGAGCATAACATCGAGGCCAAGGATAGTTTGCGAGCTGCCATCATGACGATAGTCATTGCTGATGGCATCATGGGCATCGATAATGTAATCGGCGTAGTAGGCGCCGCAGGTGGACACATGACAATGGTAGCCATTGGTATGCTTATTACTGTACCTATCATCGTATATGGCAGTACGTTATTTGTGAAAGTCATTGAGCGCTTTCCAATTATTCTCTACGTTGGCGGTGGTATCCTAGGATGGGTCGGCGCTGGCATGAGTGTGGAAGACACATTAATTGCTCATACAGTTGAACCATATGCGTTGTACATAAAAATAGCTGCAGTTATCCTCGTAATAGGTGCATCTTTAGTAGTAAAGCAATTAAAAAAATAGAATGTATATTAACATATCCCTTCTCTTAGCAATAGGAGAAGGGATATGTTTTTGAATGATATTTATGTTGATCAATACTATGCCTTTAGATGAGAAAATACATGAAATATGGTATAGTTAAGGGATAGTTATAGAATTAATTGTAATTGAGGTACGAATCATGGAATTTTTAGAAGTGGCCACATGGGTTACGATTGGCAAAATTATATTGATAGATATCTTATTAGCTGGTGATAACGCTGTAGTCATCGGTATGGCTGCTGGTAAACTAGCACCAGAACTTCAAAAGAAAGCCGTTATATGGGGGACGGTAGGCGCTATTTTAATGCGTCTACTCTTTGCTACAGTCTTGGTAGAAGCGTTAACCTTGATTCCTCTCGTTCATTTAGGCGGTGGACTTGTTCTCATATGGATTGCCATTCAGCTTTTAAAGAGCGATGACGAAGAGGCACACATTGAGGCTAAAAATTCTTTAATGGGCGCTATCTGGACGATTATTGTGGCTGATGCCATGATGAGTATCGACAATGTTATCGGTGTTGTAGGTGCAGCTAAAGGTCATTTAGAACTGGTTATCGTTGGTATGCTAATTACGGTACCTATCATCGTGTTCTGTTCTACACTATTCGCTCGCATTATTAATAAATTCCCAGCCATTCTTTGGGCTGGCGGTGCACTTCTTGGATGGGTTGCCGGCGAAATGATTGTAGAAGATCCACTTCTTTTGCCATACATTCAAGGTGAAGAATTACTCGTAAAATTTGGTGCCCTATTCTTTGTTCTTATTGTGACTGGTATCATTAAAATTTGGAAGAAAAGAGACGCGTAATGAACGGTACAGGTCGTACATCTCGTAACAAAAAATCTAAAGGTAGACAACAACATACAGGTAGTAAACTTTCAAAAAAACAACATGCCATTCTTAATGCACCTGTTAAGCTTGGTGATGAGGTGCTGGTAACCATTCACGGCATCGGCAGTAGTGGGGAAGGTGTAGGTCGTGTAGACGATTTTACCGTCTTTGTTCCCTTTGCATTGCCTGGGGAAACTGTGAAAGTAGCCATCAATATGGTAAAAAAGACGTATGCAACTAGCAAAATGATTGATATTATTACATCTGCTGATAACCGTATCGAACCAACATGTGATCTATATGGTGTATGCGGTGGTTGCCAATTACAACATATTACCTACGAGGGGCAGCTTTCACTCAAAACACAAAAGGTGAGGGATGTTATTGAACGCATCGGTCACCAAAATCCCAACCTTGTAAAACCTGCACTAGGGCCAAAAGAACCTTGGGCGTATCGAAACAAAATGCAAATGCCTGTAGGGGGAACTAGAGGCGACATTCAAATGGGATTTTATGCAATGGGATCTCACAATATTGTGCAGGGGACGAATTGTCCTATTCAAGATGAAGGAAATAATCGTATTGCTCAAGTTTGTTATGATATTGCAAAAGAGCTTGATGTTGAGCCCTATGATGAACACACAGGAAAGGGCGTATTGCGTCATGTTATCGGACGTATCGGTCAATCTGGATGGATGGTCATTCTCGTAACTGCTACTGAATATTTACCGCATCAAGAAGAATGGGTTAAAAACATAAGCAATTGTATACCACAAGTAGAGACCATAGTCCATAATGTGAATGGTAAGCGTACTAATGTTATTCTAGGTCCTACTAATCATGTTCTTTACGGAGATGGTATGATTACAGACCATATTAAAGACCTACGTTTCACCTTATCTCCACATTCATTCTTCCAAGTGAACCCAGAACAAACTACGGTACTTTACGATCAAGCATTAGCCTATGCGGATCTTAAAGGTAATGAAACTGTTATCGATGCGTACTGTGGTACAGGAACCATTTCATTGTTTTTAGCACATAAAGCGAAACATGTTATCGGCATTGAAATCGTAGAGCCAGCTATTATCAATGCCCGTGAAAATGCAAAAAATAATGGCTATGATAATACGGAATTCATCGTTGCTGATGCGGCGGTAGAAATGCCAAAACTCTACAGAGCCGGCGTACGACCAGATGTAGTTGTATTCGATCCAATCCGCGCAGGCTGTAAAGAAGATGTGTTGACCTCTGCAGCAGGAATGGAACCTAAACGCATTGTCTATGTGTCCTGCAATCCTGCAACCATGGCGAGAGACATTGAAATATTGACACATTATGGCTATGGACTCAAAGAAGTACAACCAGTAGATATGTTCCCAATGACTGCGCATGTCGAAGCCGTAGCCTTGCTTACTAGAAACGAAGAGATACATAAGTAATTATTAGAGGGGTGCTTTTACAATCTTGAAACCTAGAGAGTTATGTGAAAAAGCTTGGCAGGAGATAGCAAGTAAATTTCCTGATTTTAAGGTAGTTAGTAAAGGTCAGAAGTTAAAGAAAACCTCTAAGAATAAAGACCTTATCTTTGAAATCTACTTTCAAGCTAATAGAAATAACTATGCAGATAGCGTAGAGTTTGTTCCACATATTGCCATTTATTCTAAATCTATGAAAAAAGCTAATATTCATAACGGGTTTGTATATGGCGGAGAATTAGGTCGTTTGTTAAATAGAACGGAATGGCATTGGTATCAATTAGCAGGTGCTAGCTATCAATATACTGTAGATGAAGTTAGCAAGTTATGTGAGGAATATATAATACCGCTATTTGAAGATTTTGAAGATACAGAACGTAATATTGAAAAACTTATAGAGGGAGATATAAACGATCATAATCTACTATATTATATTTATCATTTTGGTGGAAAAGATAAAGCTCAACAATATTTTAATAAAATAATTAAAAATTCTGAGTTAAAAAGTATGTATATTGACTTTTATAATAAGTTGAAAGAAATGTCTAAAGAAAATATTTCAGTAGATACAAGTGAATTTTATGGATCCACTATGATAAAATTTGCATATATAAATGGAATACTAATAGAAGAATAACAAATTAGCCCATCGTATTGTAATATGCGATGGGCTTTTATCTGGTTTACATATTTAATTTAAAACTAACTTATGTAGTTGCAGTTAAATTAAATAACAACTATATAGTAATTGATAAATAATTATTAGAATTTAAATTTCATACTTGCAGAATATGTACGACCTGCGGTAGCTTCATCATCGTAGAAAACACGATTAAATACATTTTGAATGCCTAGTTGTAATGTTGCTTCTTTGGAGAATTTATAATTTACTGCTACATTAGAGATAAAGTAGCTATCTGCAGAACCGTATTGACCAGTAATATCATCTACAGCTTGACGACGACTTACATATTCAGCATCCCAAAGTGCATTCCATTTGCCGTTAGTATATTCAAGACCAGCATGGAATATGTGTTTAGGTATATCATAATTGATTTCTTCATATCCGCTAGCATTTGTATTAGGTAAATCTTTATGTTTTATACGACCCATTTGCCATGTATAGTTTCCAAATACAGACCATTTAGAGGAGAGTTGATGACGAAGTTCTAATTCTATGCCGCGACGCGTTTCTTGGTCGACATTTTCATACATTTTATAATCCACATCACCATTACTATCATAATGCGTTACATATTTAACCTTATCCTTTGTTTTTACATAGAAACCGGATAGATTTAATGCAGTTTTGGTACCCCATTCTTTTTTCAGACCTATTTCAAATGTATCTGACCGCTCTGGATCAAGGTTAGGATTTGCTCGCACTACATCACTGTAACGATATACTTGGCTTAGTGGAGGTGGGTTAAAGGAGTGACCATATGATGCGTATACGTTTAGGGAATCGGTTACATAATGTTCAATTGCTAATTTTGGACTCCATTCAGTATAGCTGCCTTCACCATGATTTACGGTGTCGTATTTATTATTTGTAGTATCATAGGTAACATGTTGACCATCAAATTTTTTAAATCGATCTATGCGAAGTCCTGTATAAATGGCCCAATTAAAATTAGGACGGTACGTATCCTGTACGAATAGAGCTAAATTTTTCGTTGCACCTTTGTTGATTTCATATAATCCACCAGGATATGTGGTCGAATCAAAGGAAGAATGATTTCTCCAATTCGTTAATTCCCGTCGTTTTTGCTCAAAGCTTTCTTTTTTCCAGTTAATGCCAGCAACAACACTGTGTTTACCCATACGATCCCATACTTTTTGTGCATCAAAATTAATTGTTTTTCCAGGGTAGAATGAATCATCCCCAGGACCGCTGTAGTTAGGTGTATTCGGATTATTAGGGCTAGAGAAACCATCTTTTTTACGATCTAATATGTTGAACGTAACTTGTAGCTTATTTTTATCGTTTTTATATTGTAGGTTATGAGCATGATATTCTTTTAATCCATCATAGCCTAAATATCTGCTCGTTCTAAGTGCTACATATTTTTGATTATTAATTTTCACATTTCCAGAGAATACAGGTACACCATTTACGGTGATGGTGCTCATTGGATTCTCGTAGGCATATCTATTTTTTGTGTATAGATAGGAATAGGTTAATGACTCTCTATCACGGAGTTTCATTGTTACATAAGCAGATAGATTCTTATTGTTATATGACTTATCACCACGACTACCCAATAGATAGGAACCGTCTTTTGTTTGTGGAACTGGATTGTCAGGTGTAACTGTTACCGTAGACGGTCTTATGTTGGCAGCTCTACCGGTAATAAAGAAACCTGGATATCCATCAGTTTTTCTTTGTTCTGCAGACATACCCACAGTAATGCGATTAGATACTTGTGCATCAAATCCTAGTTCATTATTAAGCGTGCCATGTGATCCATATCCAACTTGCCCATGCCAATGGATAGCTTTACCAGATTTCTTTGGCTGTTGTTGTTTCGTTTGAATGTTGATAACACCGGCAACACCTTTGCCACCATATAAAGAGGAGCTAGGACCACGTACTAATTCGATTCTTTCAATAGAATGCACTGGTATAGCTTCCCAATCAACACCATTATTAAAAGTATTGTTCATTGGTACGCCATCAAGTAATACCAATATATCTGTAGAATCAAATCCTCGGATTTGTAATCCACCATTTGCTTTTTGGCTTTTATACACGCCAGGTAACATTTGTAGAGCATCTGTTACCGTATCAACTCTTCGTGCTTCAATATCTTTGTCTGTTACAACAGATACAGCACTTGGCGTTTTTACGATATCCTCCATAGTTCTAGTAGCAGTTACAGTAATGGTATGAGATGCTTTAGGTTCATCGGCCACATTACTATCTGCTGCATATACAATGGATGCGCTCATAGCCGTTAAAATCATGGAAAATAACATGATTTTTTTGGTACTGGTGCATTTATAACCAGTTACTATTTTCTTTTTTTTACATTCTTTCATATGTATGATCCTCTACACTAATAAAATTAATTAACATACATTGTTTTTAGTATAGCATTAGAAAGAGCAAATCGTTATGAATACTAGTTATATGATTATAAGTAATAATAATTATATAAAAAGTGAAATTAATTTATAATTAATTTATATTATAGTTTTTTCTGAATAAAAATTATTTAGAAAGTGATCTGTGTATTGTGTATTTCAAGAAAGGAGTTAATTTTGTAAGTAGTTTTGTATATTCATAGAGAGATAAGAGAGAGCAGAGAAAATGAATAAAGTACAAATGATGTTAACTGGTAAGATGAATTTCCCAAATTATAATCTTAAGAACGTAAAGCGCCTTAGTACCGCAGTAACTGCTTGTGTATTTGCATTAACGTTAGGGACGGTTATGGTATTAAGCACATCTAGTGCAAATGCAGCTGGTCAAGTAATTGGTGGTTATACGACTGGTAATCAGGCATTAGGTGATGGTAGTGTCGTTGTCAGTGGCGGTAAAGATAAAGCCCCTAATCTTGCAGAAGGGGAAAATAGTGCTGTCCTTGGGGGAACGAAAAATATGGCCGAAGGGCCTTATACTGCTATTGTAGGGGGCTTTCAAAATATTGTTCACGAAGAAATACAAAATGGTGCCATCCTTGGTGGTACGAAAAATCAGATTGAAGCCGTAGGAAACCTAGTAGGCAATTATGCCACAATCAGCGGTGGGGAAGATAATATTGCGTATGGCGAGTCCTCATCTATTTCAGGTGGTAATTCTAATGGTACGTATGGTTTGCATAGCTCTATAGCTGGTGGTCGTGGCAATAATGCAGCTGGTGAAATTGGTTCTGTTATTGGCGGCTCTCAAAACAATGCAGATGGTAAAGGGAGTACACTTGCAGGTGGTTTAGGGAATACTGGTGTTGGTATGTGGTCCTCCGTATTTGGGGGGAGTAAAAATGAAGCTGTAGGCACTGGAGCCTCCATTCTTGGCGGTGGCGGTCGTGAATTTACAGGTCGTAAATTTGTAACCCATAAAAACATTGCCAATGGAGAGTATAGTACCATTGTTGGGTCTCGTGATGCTATGACCGTCGGAAATGGTAGTACAGTTGTGGGGGGCTCTAATGGTATAACCCTTGGCCTTGCTTCTACTTCCGTAGGTGGTGGTTTTACAGGTACTAAGGCAGAAAATAGTTTGGCATTAGGCCATAAGGCCGGTACTACTGTTAAATATGGCACTGCAATCGGTTATGAAAGCGTAGCTACCGAAGAAGGAACCATTGCATTTGGCCATGATGCAGGAGATATTTCTGGTTATACCGTGAAATACCCAGATAAAGAAGTGTCTACACATTTAGGTTATAAAAAGACCGTTCCAGATTATGATAAAGAGCCAACAGTAACATCTACTACATACTCAGATGCTAAATATAATCGTTTGGTGAAAGTAGCCGATGGTGTCGATGCACATGATGCAGCAACTGTAGGTCAATTAGAATCTGCTATTAGCCAAGTCCAATCGGTAGGGTCAAATTTAGAAACTACAGTTAATAAAGCAACGGCATCTAGCTACGCATTGGCTGCATTACAACCTAATTTCTCAGAAGGAGAAACTGGATTGGGTGTAGCTGTAGGATTTGGTCATTATCATGGAAAAACAGCTACCGCATTAGGTGCTTACTACCGGCCAAGTCGCAATGTTCAACTCAATGTAGGTACTGTAGTAGGCAATGGTAATCAAGGATTTAATGGTGGACTTAGTTTCAAAGTGGGTCCAGAATCAAAATCACGTACAGCATCTACGGATGAAAGAATTGCTCAATTAGAGAAACGTATCCAAGAACTAGAGCAAGCTAAAAAATAATTAGAATTAAATAAAGTAGATAAAAGCATTCTACATAGGCATTTATCAAGCCATAGGGGAAATCTTTAATCTAGATAGCACTAACTATAAAATGGTTAGTGCTATTTTGTTTTGCTTACTAATGTAATAATCTAAGAGATACTAGTAACATAAAATATATTATGAGAAAATCTAGGTTTATTTTTTGAAATAAGATTAATTTGTAAGTTTATTAAGTAAATTATTTTTCATAGAGTAGGGTTTCTTATATAATAGAAATATAAGTGTTCCAACAGAATGTAATAGGGAAATCATTCCGAAGTAAGGGGTTATACTGATGGATGTAAAAATTTTTGATAATATTAATGATATTGTTCGTGATGATATGATATCTACAATAAAAAAGGGGAGTAAGATATCGATTGCTGCGGCATGTTTTTCAATTTATGCTTATAAAGAATTGAAGGAACAGCTGGAACAAATAGATGAGTGTAGATTTATTTTTACAGCACCAACATTTATTAAAGAAAAAACAGAAAAACAAAAGAGAGAATTTTATATTCCTAGATTAAATCGTGAGAATAGCTTATATGGTACAGAGTTTGAACTGAAGCTACGTAATGAAATGAACCAGAAGGCTATAGCAAAAGAATGCGCAGAGTGGATTAAACGAAAAGCAACCTTTAAGTCTAATATTACGGGAGAGAATATGACTGGGTTTGTAAATGTAACGAATTCCAATTCTGCTACTACTTATATGCCTATTAACGGGTTTACCACAGTTGATATTGGTTGCGAGCGTGGTAATAATACTTATAACATGGTTAATCGATTTGAATCACCGTTTGCTGATACGTACATCAATTTATTTGAAAGCCTGTGGAATGATAAAAATAAACTTCAAGATGTTACTGATATTGTTATAGATAATATGACTTCTGTTTATAATGAAAATTCACCAGAGTCTATTTATTTTTTGATCTTATATCATGTATTTAGTGAGTTTCTCAATGATATCTCCACTGATGAATTACCAAATGAAGCTACAGGTTTTAAAAAAAGTAAAATTTGGAATATGTTATATGATTTTCAGCGAGATGCAGTACTTGCCATTATAAACAAGTTAGAACGATATAATGGATGTATTCTTGCCGATAGTGTTGGTTTAGGGAAAACTTTCACGGCACTAGCAGTTGTAAAATATTATGAGAATCGCAACAAAAGTGTTCTTGTTTTATGCCCTAAAAAGCTAGCAGAGAATTGGAATACCTATAAAGATAATTATGTAAATAATCCAATTGCTGCAGATCGACTTAATTATGACGTCTTATTCCATACAGATTTATCTAGACCTGGTGGATTTTCTAATGGTCTTGATTTAAATCGCTTAAATTGGGGAAACTATGATTTAGTTATTATAGACGAATCACATAACTTCCGTAATGGTGTTGGTACGCATGCTAATACTGTGGAGAATCGTTACGTAAAGCTGATGGATAAGATTATTAAGGCTGGAGTAAAAACAAAAGTATTAATGCTTTCCGCAACACCGGTTAATAATAGATTTATTGATTTGAAAAACCAATTAGCCATAGCTTATGAAGGTGATACTTCGTTAATTGATAATAAATTAGGTACTAACAAATCGATTGATGAAATATTTAGACAAGCACAACGCGCATTTAATGCTTGGAGTGAGTTAGATATTGCTGATCGAACAACAGATGCTTTATTAAAAACATTAGATTTTGATTTCTTTGAGTTGTTGGATAGTGTCACTATTGCACGGTCAAGAAAGCATATAGAAAAATATTATGATACTGCTGATATTGGTAAGTTTCCCATAAGAAAGAAACCTATTTCGTTAAGACCCGTACTCACTAATTTAGAATCTGCTACTAACTATAATCAAATTTATGAAGAATTAAGTAAGCTTTCCCTTTGTATCTATACTCCATCTAACTATATTTTTCCAAGTAAAATTCAGAAATATATTGATCTAACACATAATAAAGGTAATGAGTTAACCCAAACAGGTCGTGAGCAAGGGATTCGCAAATTAATGAGTGTTAATTTGTTGAAACGTTTAGAAAGCTCTGTTAATTCTTTTCAACTTACATTACAACGTATTTATAGTTTAATTAATGATACTGTAGATAAGATAAACCGATTTGAGCAATATGGTACAAGTAGTATTGATATGTATGAATCTGCTGATACAGAGTGGGATATTGATGATAGTAATACAGAATATTTTACTGTTGGAAATAAGGTTCAAATTGATTTAGCTGATATGGATTATAAAACTTGGCGATCTGAACTTACTTCAGATATTGAGGTTTTAAATGATTTGATGAGTATGTTGAATGTAATAACCCCTGAATATGATGGCAAGTTACAATCTTTACTCGAGGTTATATCTGAAAAAATAGAAAATCCAATTAATAATAATAATAAGAAGGTTCTTATTTTTTCTGCCTTTTCAGATACTGCTGAGTATCTATATGAACATGTTAGTACTTATATAAAAGATAAATATGGACTTGATACAGCTGTTATAACTGGTTCTATTGATGGTACAACTACTATTAAGAAATTTAAGGCTACTCTTAATAATGTATTGACATGTTTTTCTCCTATTTCTAAAGATAAATCAGTGCTATTGCCAGATAGTAATGATGAAATTGATATATTAATTGCCACAGATTGTATATCTGAAGGTCAAAATCTACAAGATTGCGACTGTGTTATTAACTATGATATTCATTGGAACCCTGTTCGTATTATTCAACGATTTGGTCGTGTGGACCGTATTGGTAGTAAAAATGAAAGTATTCAACTTATTAACTTCTGGCCTGATATGGATTTAGATGAATACATCAATCTTAAAGGTCGTGTAGAAACAAGGATGAAGATTTCTATTATGTCTTCAACAGGGGATGATGATCTTATTAATGCCGAGGAGAAAGGAGATTTAGAGTATAGAAAGCAACAGCTTAAACGTTTGCAAGAAGAAGTAGTAGATATAGAAGATATGTCTACAGGTATTTCGATTATGGATTTAGGTTTAAATGAATTTAGGCTCGATCTTTTAGAGTATATTAAAACTCATGGTGATATGGATACAAAGCCTAAAGGATTACATGCAGTTGTTCCATCATCCGAAGAACTTCCAGAAGGTGTGATATTTGTACTGAAGAATGTTAATAATTCTGTAAACATTGATGATCAAAACAGGATTCATCCATTTTATATGGTTTATATTGGTATGGATGGAGAGCTTATCTGTGACTATCTAAATCCAAAACAATTACTTGATGATATTAGATTATTGTGTAGAGGTAAAAAGGAACCGATACTAGAATTATGTCAAAAGTTTAATGAGGACACGAATGATGGGAAAGATATGCAGGAATTATCAAACCTCCTTGGTGAAACAATTCATTCTATTATCGATACTAAAGAAGAACGTGATATAGATAGCTTGTTTACAGTTGGTGGAACCTCTGCACTTATCTCAGTAGTATCCGGCTTAGATGACTTTGAGCTTATTTCTTTCTTGGTAGTTAAATAAGAAGGAGATATATGATGCTAGGTTTATCAAAAGCTACAGAATTTAATCGGAGAATTCCTAAGGCTAAGTTTTATGAGAATATAAATATTACGACTTCTTTAAAAAGATTGTTTGTAGATCAGGTAAAGAATATTTATTGGAGAAATAAAATTGCGTCTACAACTACTAATTTGATTGATGGAAAATATGTAACTGAGATAGAGGTATTTGAAGTCAATCTTAATAATTCACAAGTGGATATAGATTTATTCAAATTTATTGATAGTGTAATTCCGTATCATATTCTTTATATCTTAGAATACAATGGTAAGTATCAGGCATGGATTGGATATAAAGAATCTACGAATATAGAAAAGAAAATATCTATAGTAGATAGATACTATCATACAAATTGGCTTGAAGAAACGGAGTTAATAGTAAAACTTGAAGGTCTAAACCTTGATGAGGTATATGAAAACTTAGTACGCCAAATTGCTGGTGATAAGCTACAATTTGATAATTCCAGTGAGAGTTTGAAACAGTCTGTAGAACGTGATAAAGAAATAGAAATTTTACAAAACCAAATTAATATATTACAAAATAAAATACGAAAAGAAAAACAGCTTAATAAACAAATGGAAATGAATTCTGAGTTGAAGAAGTTAAAAAACGCATTGGAGAAACTATAATGGAAAAAATGAGAATGGAATCAGTAGATATGACTGAAAAAAATATAGAGAAAATTGAATCATTATTTCCTAATTGCATTACAGAAGCTTTAGATGAAAATGGAAAGTTAAAAAAAGCCATAAATTTTGAAGTGTTAAAACAAATGCTTTCTGATGAAATTGTGGATGGTGATGAAGCTTATGAGTTTACATGGGTTGGCAAAAAAGCTGCTATTGTAGAAGCAAATAAGCCAATTAGAAAAACACTACGTCCTTGTGTTGAAGAGAGTGTTGATTGGGATAATACGGAAAATCTTTATATTGAGGGGGATAATCTAGAAGCTTTAAAGCTTATTCAAGAAAGTTATTTAGGTAAAGTAAAAGTAATTTATATCGATCCTCCTTATAATACTGGAAGTGATCGGTTTATATATCCTGATAAGTATGTAATTAAATCTGATGAGTATAATAATAGAATCGGTATGTTTGATGAGAAAAAAAATAAGCTTTTTATCGAAAATAATATAAATAACCCTAGATTTCATTCTGATTGGACTTCAATGATATATTCTCGTTTATTACTTGCTAGAAATCTTCTATCTAATGATGGAATAATATTTATAAGTATTGGACAAGATGAATTGCAATCTCTGATAGCAATTTGTAATGAAGTTTTTGGTGAATCCAATCGATGTGGTATCATATCACGTGTTATGAAAAGTGGGGGGGCAAAAGGCAAGTTTTTCTCACCTAATATTGAATATATTTTAGTTTATTGTAAAAATATATTGTTATCAGGTAATTTTAGGGAACCTATTTCAGAAGATATTATTAATAAATTATATACTTCAATAGAGAGTGAAGGGAATCGGAAAGGTGAGCGTTATAGACCTTTTGGCTTATATCAATCCTCTTTAGCTGCAAGATCAAATCAACGATATTATATTCAGTGCCCAGACGGGACTTATGTTATTCCACCTGGAGAAACAATGCCTTTAGAGCTTAAAGATGGAGCTATGGTTTTACCAAAAGAAAATGATGGCTGTTGGCGATGGACTAGAGACCGATATTTAGAGGAGCGTGAAAAAGGAAATATAGAATTTAAAGAGTCAAAAGGGGTCTTATTAACTTCTGATGGAAAAAAATCTAAGTGGAATGTTTATACAAAGATATGGCTTTCAGATAGACAGGAAGAAGGGATGGTTCCTGTTGATTTAATTACTAAATGGGAAAATAGGATGAGTACTAAAGAATTATCAGAATTAGGAATCCCATTTGATTTTGCGAAACCAACCTCCTTAATCAAATACTTGATTGATATTGTTGATAACAATAAAAATGCGATAATTCTTGATTTTTTTTCTGGTTCAGCAACTACGGCTCATGCTACTATGTTACAAAATTTATCTGATAGTGGAACTCGAAAGTTTATTATGATTCAATATCCTGAAGCCTGTTATGATAAAAATAATACTTATGCAAATATTTGTGAGATTGGCAAAGAGCGGATTAGACGTGCAGGGCGTAAGATTCAGAAAGAAAATGTATTAGAAATTAAAAATTTAGATATTGGATTTCGTGTTTTTAAGGTTGATGATAGTAATATGAATCCTGTTTACTATAGTCCAATAGACTATACTCAAGAATTATTAGCTACAATTGAATCAAATATTAAGACCGGTCGCAATGATCTTGATTTACTATTTGGATGTATTATTGAATGGGGCTTACCACTGTCTTTATCATATAATTCCGAAGAGATAGAGGGATGTATAGTACATAATTATAATAATGGCGATTTAGTGGCATGCTTTAATGAGAATATACCAGATTCAGTTATTAAATATATTGCAAAAAAACAACCTCTTCGTGCGGTCTTTAGAGATAGTAGTTTTGAAAGTAGTCCGGCTAAAATTAATGTTGGTGAGATTTTCAAATCATTAGCTCCAGATACAAGAGTGAAAGTTATCTAAGGTGGTACAGACATGAAACTACAATTTAAGCATCAAAAATTTCAAGCAGATGCTGCAAAAGCAGTAGTAGATGTGTTTGCAGGACAGCCTTATTTAACACCAACATATATGATGGATAGGGGTTCTGGTTACATTCAACAATCACTGACAGAGGAAACAGACTTTACTGGCTTTAGTAATCAAAAAATAGTAAAAGAATTAAATGATGATTTAATTCTTAATCGAATAAAGAAAATACAACGAGATAATCAAATTCAACCATCTGAAAAATTAGAAGGTAGATATAATTTAACTATTGAAATGGAGACTGGTGTTGGTAAGACTTATACATATATTAAAACTATGTATGAGCTCAATAAACAATACGGTTGGAGTAAGTTTATAATTGTTGTACCTAGCATTGCTATCCGTGAAGGTATTTATAAAACTTTTCAAGTCACACAAGAACATTTTGCGGAAGAATATGGTAAAAAAATACGATTCTTTATTTATAACTCTGCTCATTTAACTGAAATTGATCGCTTTGCATCTGATAGCTCAATTAATGTAATGATTATCAATTCGCAAGCATTTAATGCTAAAGGAAAAGATGCTAGACGGATTTATATGAAATTAGATGAGTTTAGATCTCGCCGTCCTATAGATATTATTGCAAAAACAAACCCTATATTAATTATTGATGAACCTCAATCTGTAGAAGGGAAGCAGACAAAAGAGAGCTTAAAACAATTTAACCCATTAATGACTCTTCGTTATTCTGCAACTCATAAAAGTGATAGTATTTACAACATGGTTTATCGATTAGATGCATTAGAAGCTTATAATAAACATCTCGTTAAAAAAATTGCTGTAAAAGGGATTACTGAATCTGGAAGTACAGCCACTGAAAGTTATGTTTACCTCGAAGGCATTAATCTTTCAAAATCAGCTCCTACAGCAACTATTCAATTTGATTATAAAGGTGCCAAATGTATTCGAAAGATTACTAGGGTTGTCTCAGAAGGCTATAACCTCTATGATAACTCAGGCCAAGTGGAAGAGTATAAAGATGGTTTTATTATATCTAGAATCGATGGTCGTAATGACTCAGTTGAGTTCATTAACGGGGTAAAAATCTATGCTGGTGATGTAATTGGTAAGGTAAATGAAGATCAACTTCGACGCATTCAAATACGAGAAACCATTTTATCGCATATTGAAAGAGAACGTGACCTATTTTATAAGGGGATAAAAGTTTTATCTTTATTCTTTATCGATGAGGTAGCAAAGTATAAGCAATATGATGCTTCTGGAGAGCCTATTAATGGTATTTATGCAGATATGTTTGAAGAGGAATATAAGGATATTATTGATAATCTTCAAACAAAATTTGGTGAAGATGAGTATTTAAAGTATCTTAATGCTATTTCTGAGTCTTCTACACATGCTGGTTATTTCTCCATTGATAAAAAAGGAAAAATGGTTGATTCTAAGCTAAAAGATAAAAAAGAGAAAACATCTGATGATGTTGATGCTTTTGATCTTATTATGAAGAATAAAGAATTACTTTTAGATAGGGACCCTAAAAAATCTCCGGTTAGATTCATTTTTTCTCACTCAGCATTACGTGAAGGCTGGGATAATCCCAATGTCTTTCAGATTTGCACATTAAAACAAAGCAGTAGTGATGTGCGTAAACGTCAAGAGGTTGGCCGTGGTCTTCGTCTTTGTGTTAACCAAGATGGGGAACGTATGGATACAAATGTACTTGGTAATGATGTACATAATGTAAATGTTCTTACTGTAATAGCTAGTGAAAGTTACGATAGTTTTGCAAAGGGGTTACAAGCTGAAATTGCTGAGGCTGTAGCTGATAGACCTAAATCAATCACACCTGAATTATTTATTGGAAAAGTAATTAAAGATATACATAATAATGAACAGGTTATAGATGATAAACTTAGCCATATCATTTATTATCAACTTATTAAAGCTGATTATATTGATAAAAATGGTGCTCTTACTGATAAATATTATGATGATAAGTCTAATGGTTTAATACAGGTTGCTGATGAAGTATCAGACTCCAAAGATGCAGTTATAGGAATCATTGACTCTATTTATGACGCTAAATCAATGCAATTTGAAAATGCGCGAAGTAATAATGTTGAGCTTCAGTTAGACGAAGATAAAGTTTCTATGCCTGAATTTAAAGCACTATGGAATAAGATAAATTCCAAATCAGTATATGTGGTTGATTTTGATACTGATGAGCTTGTTAGAAATGCAATTTCAGCTATAGATAGCAAACTTCGAGTTTCAAAGATTTTTTATAAAGTTGAATCTGGTACTATGAAGCAGATTAAATCAAAAGAGGCATTAGAAACATCAGGTTCTTTTGTAAAAGAAGCTGCTTCAACATATGGAAGTAAAAATGCTGTAAGTTCTAATGTTAAATATGATTTAGTCGGTAAACTAGTAGATGAGACAGGGCTTACGCGTAAAGCAATTATACAGATTCTTCAAGGTATTGAATCTGCTGTCTTTAATCAATTCAAAGATAATCCAGAAGAGTTCATCATTAAAGCTGCATCTCTTATAAACGATGAAAAAGCAACAGCAATCATTGAGCACATCACATATGATGTATTAGATGAAAAATATAATATTAATGTATTTACTGACCCTACTATTAAAGGTCGTTTAGGCACTAATGCGATGAAAGTTAATAAACACTTATACGACCATATCGTGTATGATTCAACAAATGAGAAAAACTTTGCATCTGAATTGGATATAAACTCAGATGTAGCGGTCTATGTTAAATTGCCTGATGGATTTTATATATCAACACCTGTTGGTCGATATAACCCGGATTGGGCAATAGCTTTTTACGAAGGCACTGTAAAACATATTTATTTTGTTGCAGAAACAAAAGGATCTATGAATTCAATGCAACTTAGATTGATTGAAGAATCAAAACTACATTGTGCAAGAGAACACTTTAAAGCTATCAGTAAAGGGGACGTTGTTTATGATGTTATTGATAGCTATAAGTCATTACTTGATATTGTGACAAAGTAGTCTGAAGGAATATTTTATAAGAGATACGATAATGGAAGTTAGTAAGTTAGTTGACTTGTAATTGGGGATGATTCTTTGGCTAATTATGCAAATAGTTCAGTCATTTTTGTATCGAATCCTAATTATCATTTTATATTATCTATTCCTGATATAACCCCATATAGAACCATGAGAAAGATGGTATATGAAAATAAAGATAAACTTATTATAGTTGCTGGAGAATGGAATTCATCTAAAGAAGATAGAAGGATAATAAGATCAATTATATATAGTAATAAACAAATAACTATTATATAATAATAAATAATTTATCGATTATATATTTTGTTTGGGGATTATATTTTACTTTGTGATGTAAAAATAATTTAAGCGGGTGTTATATGGAATCAGAAACTATAGTTATTCCACCAGAAGCAATTGAGGTTGAAACTTTAGATGAATATGAATCAGACTTATCGGAACATTTTAATGAACTTCCTAAAGTTGCCAATCCACTATTAAATGAGGCTAAGAATTTATTTTCTAAAATTGAGAGTTTATTATATACTACTCCATCTTTAATTAATGCTGTTAAGTCCGCTTTTCCGGATACAATGATACAGGCTGTTCTTACTAATGAACAGAAAGAAAAAATAGCCCAAGGTGTGCTTGAACTAATGACTAAGAAAGATGGTACTCTTTTGGCGACTCTTATTGATCCTAAAACGAAGAAAGTTGTTAGTAAGATTCCCTTAGAGTCTGTAAAAGTTGGGCCTGAAATAGCTCAAGCTATGACAAATTTTTCAATGCAAATGCAAATGGCTCAAATAGCACAGCAAATTCAAGTAGTACAGCGTGCTATTGAAGAAGTGCGTCGTGGTCAGGAGTTTGATCGTTTAGCTATAGCTTATAGTTGTCAACAAAAATTGATTCAAGCAATGGAAATAAATAATCCAAGTTTAAAAGAACATGCTTTAATGCAATTGATATCTTCTGCTGAGGATAGTAGAAATCTTTTAATGCTTAGTCAAAAATCAAATATAGAGTTTATAAAAAAACAACCTGAAAGCTTCTTTGAAAAATTATTTTCATCTATATCAACAGAAGAAAATAATGAGAGGATAAATGCTATTAGAGAAAGCCTTAAAGCAGTAAATATGGTTTCATTTGTACAAGCTATGGCTTATCAAAACCTTGGTGAATATGAGGCCGCTAGGATGAGTCTGACTTATTATGCTGAATTTATTAAAGATACTTATACCTCAAATCCAGACTTGTTAGATAGATTAGATATGGTTGATCCAAGCACTGAAAATTATTGGACCAAATCATTACCAGTTATCGAAGAAAAAATCCAAAAACTTCCATATGGGGTTAGTATGTTAGAAATTAAAAAGATTAAAGGGAGACAAAAGAAAAATGATAAACGAAAATGAAAAGCGAATTTGTAAAGGAAAAGGTTGTAAAAAAGAATTACCTGTTGGGTATAAATACGAGAAATGTGAATCATGTCGAAATGAATTTCTTGAAAGCGGAATTAATATAGCTAAGACTTGTGGAGCAGCAGTTGTAGGAGTTGTAGGTTTATTCTTTATAATTAAAAAATAATTGGTTTAAATCGCAATATGTAATTAAATAATTCTATATTTATTGTTTAATTAACTTAGATAGGAAAGACTTAATGTAGTAATCTGTAATTCAAATTCTCATATAATTCATATAATTAATAGTAAAACCCTTCGCTACAATGCGAGGGGTTTTACTATACACTCATACTTATAAATGTAATATAATTAAACTAAATAGATAGTATTGGCGGAACATTTATGTATGTAGTTAATATGATAAAAATTAGCTAAATAATAAATTTAAGAAATCCAGGGAGGGATTACAATGTTAGGAGCAATTATTGGTGATATCGTTGGTTCACGATTCGAATTTAATAATATTAGACGGAAGGACTTTGATTTCTTTACAGATCAATGTGTGTTAACTGATGATAGTATCATGACACTTGCTGTAGCAAAGGCCATTCTTATGAGCCAACCAGATTACAGAAATCTTTCAAAAAATGCAGTGGAATGTATGCAGACGATTGGGAGATGCTATCCAGGTTATGGATATGGCGATCGGTTCTATAGATGGATTTTTGCAGAGAATCCAAAGCCATATAATAGTTATGGTAATGGCTCAGCTATGAGAATTAGTGCTGCGGGATTTGCTGCACATAGTTTGGACGAAGCAAAGCTTCTTTCTAAATTAGTTACAGAAGTGACTCATAACCATCCTGAAGGTATGAAGGGGGCGGAGGCGACAGCAGTTGCCGTGTACTTAGCTAAAACTGGTAAAGATATACAAGAAATCAGAGATTATATTAATCAGCATTATTACACCATGGATTTCACATTGGATGAAATCAGAGACACGTATAGGTTTAATGAAAGCTGCCAAGGAACAGTCCCACAAGCATTGCAAGCCTTCTTTGAATCCACTGATTTTGAAGATGCTATTCGCAATGCCATCTCAATAGGTGGTGACAGCGATACTGTTGCTGCAATTTGTGGGGGTGTGGCACAGGCATATTATGGTATTCCAACGGATATTAGAAAACAGGCTGTATCATTTTTAGATACTAAACTGCTAGGCATATTGACGTCCTTTGAAGAACAATTTATGTCCAATCTATAACTTATTGGTTAATAAGGTCGTATTATAAGGGAGAGATACATGATACATCTTAAAGATTTAGGCAGTTTTGAATCTGTGCCAGAGTTAGTGACACATATTATAAATGGAAATATTACCGCTCTTGAAAGCGCGTTAAAAAGTGGTTGGAATATTCATAAATCGATACAAATTGGTAAATATAGTGAGTATTCACCTCTACAATTAGCGTTAGTGATGGAATGTTTGCCAAGTGTACAATGGTTGGTCGAACATGGAGCAAATCTAAATGATGAAGAAAATCCAAGTTTCTTGTTGGCTGTACGTTATGGAAATAATGAGTTAATTGACTATGTTGTGGCGCAAGGGGCTAATATTCACGCTTTGAACTCTGTGGAGGTAGATGCTTTTCAAGCTGCTATTTATGGGAAAAAATATGAGAACTTACAACTGATTCATGACTTAGGACATACAGTACAGAAATATGGCAGTAAAGCTTTCAGAAATGCCATTACAGACAAAAATTATGAGGTCCTAGATTTCTTTATACATAATGGTGTAGATATTAATTATAATAAGCCCGATTCTGTATATCCTTTTAAGCCAACGCCATTGTGCGTAGCAGCCCGGTATGTGGATTTACAGATGTGTAAATACTTAGTAGAACATGGTGCCGATGTGACCATCACGGAAAAGGATGGAATGCGTCCCTATAGCATTGCTATTGAAAAGGGCGATATGGAAATGGCCGAGTATTTTAAGAATTTAGAGCCTGCTGAGTACCATGATAAACAAAATAAAATGGATCAATTAAAACCATTTAAACTACCAAAAGCATTGGTATCCTTTTTAGAGGGAGATAATCTTTACTTTGAATTGCCAGACTCAGATTTTATCTCTATAGAGTTCTTACCATTATTTGATATAATTCCATTTAAATGGGGCCGTCGTAAGCTATTACGTTTATCTAAAGAACTAGGCGAGTATAACGATTGGCAAATTGTGTGGGACCCTAAGTCTAAAAAGATTGGCTGTTATGATACCGAGCATCAAGAATTAAGAGAACTTTGTAAATTCGATGAGTTTATAGCAGATATGGCATGTCAATTAGAAACCTTATTTTAATGTATATCGTAAAAGAGAGGCGATACATATGACAGATACCTTTGAGAAAACATATACGGATTGGTCAATCGATGTGGGTGAGTACAAATATGAAGGTATAACCCTCAAAGAAGTAGAGCAAAACTTATATTCTATTCAAGATAATGATATAGATTTTCTAATTATTTCACCATCGAAGGCTATTTCAGTAGGTAATAAGCTATATAACTTCGTACAAGTTTGTAGTGATCAGCACACAGAATTACTCCATATAGAAATTAGTGTTACTGCTATAGGCGAAGAAGGTGCCATCATATACGGTAAAAATGAGCTAGGACATCAAGAAGCATTCCAGATTATAGAAGACTTTATTGCACATCATAAGGTGCCAGCAATAGATGAATGGGACATCGTGCTAGATTTAAGACCAAAAATGGAAAGCTATATAAAGGATTGTGACAATGACTAATGGTGTAATATATGATGAACAGTTAAGGCAATATACATTGACCTATGAAGGAATACAATTTTGTTGGGATGAGATTCCAACAGAAGCAAATGTAGATACTGCTAAATTATTAGCTACTAATTATCATAAGAATATAGATTCCATTGTTACTTTCATTTATAACGAAATACGAGATTATTATGGAGATGTCACTATTGATGAGGTGAAAACACGGATAGGTATGCCTATTATTGAACCAGAGCGAGATGCTGTAACCTATTGTGAGCAATCCTTTGATGATACACACATCTTTTCCTTTACGTTTTGGGATGATGAATTTACAGATTTGCATTATTTTGCTATAGATGGATGATATATTCTTATATATTTTAGTTATTGAGTCTCTTACATGCGGAGTCTATTATGCTATACACACCGAATAACATTTTGTATAAGTATATTCGCTATCGATTTAGACGAATACAGATTCAATGTAATATGGTATATGATGTAACACCAGAGGAAGAAGATGAGATTTGTCGTAATCTATTAAAAAGGCGAGCGAAGATATTAATTCCCGTTGGTATATTATATTTTTTGCTTTTTGGGGTCATCTTCGCTTGGTTAGTAGGAACAAGTGAGGACCTAAACCCGTTAATGCAATGGGAATTAAGCGTTATAGACTATGTTATACCGATTTTAAATACCATAGATATTAAGTGGTATGCATATCCTTTAGATCTATTATGGGTAGCAATTATATTAGCGCCTATAGCGATTATAAATGCATCTCCTTATATCATTTTTTCCTATATTATAGATACCATTTTGATACGGCGTGAGGTGAAAGCTTTAATTAAAAAATATTCCATTGATGACAAAAAATATAATTAGATTATATCTATTTGGCTAGGAGAGAGTATTATGAGTGAACTAAAAGACTTTAATTGGACCGGATTTTGGAACGATGTTGACTATGCATTCGAGTCCTATATCGGCAGAGATGTTACCGATGAGGATATTAAGGCTGCTGAAGCTGCATTAGGATATACATTGCCTACAGCATATATAGAGCTACTTAAAAACCATAATGGTGGTGTAGTAAATAAGAATTGTTTTATTAACGATGATGATGATTGTGTATATATAACAGGAATATATGGCATCGATAGAGATAAAAAATACTCTCTTTTAGGTGAGATGGGGAATGAATTTTGGATTTCAAAAGTAAAATATCCCCCTATCGGTATCGTTGTAGCCGATACAATTTCCGGTGGTCACGACATGATTTTCCTCGATTATCGTGAGTGCGGTCCTACCGGTGAGCCTAAGGTGGTACGTGTAGATCAAGAATGTGATTATTCAATTACTCCTTTAGCAGATAACTTTGGTGAATTTATTAAGAACTTATATTTCAATATAGAAGAAATTACAGATGAAGAGTTTCAAGAATTAAGTGATACGGAAAAGGTTAAGCTCCTTAATGAACAAGAGGGCATCGATATTAAGCGTGCGATGGAGCTATTGACGAATATAGGCATCGATAATTTGTCCCCTATACTATTAAGCGCCTTAGGACGTATGTATAACAATAATGGCCGTGCGTCAGAGGCTATCGAGTTGTTTGAACGAATCGATGAGGCACATCGTGATTGGTCTTGGTACTATCGTTGTGGTTATGCTCATGGGATGTTAGCTATTGGTGAAAGCTACGAATCTGAACATGTGCAGAAAGCATTACAGTTAATAGAGACGGGCATAAAAGTGACGAAAGAAGCTCACTTAGATAAACAGCTTGTTTGGTGCTGTGAAGTGGTAAAATATCACCTATCTAAAATTAAGCCAAAAGAGTACAAGGTGGATTATCCTTTGGTATATGAAACTATTAAGACTGTGTTTGATAAGAAAAATAGCAAAGATGCTACAGAAGGTAAAGATATTGAAGATGTTAATGAATGCGAAGAAGATAACTATCCTACATATGATGTAGTTCATTGGGTATTTAATAAGCAAACATATAGCAAAGAAGAGTTTTCCAAAGAATACAATGAAAATGTAAAGAACTATGTAGATGATGATCAAGAAGATGACGACGATAGATTAGAAGAACCAGAAATTCTAGTAACCTATGAAGCTTGGATTGAAAGTAAAGACCAACTCTTTGATAATGAACGTGTAACCGATGAGGAGTTACACGAAGAAGATAAAGAAGATGGTATGTGGCAAGTAGAAATCATGGCTCATCTTGTGGCGGATAATGGTACATATTTTACAAGAGAAGAATTGCTCTTTAAATTGCACAATTTGATGGCCAATAAAGAATTAGGCGATCACGTATTTTTTGAAGGTATTGAATACGAAGGCCATGAATGTGAAGGGTATGGTCTCATAGATAACGAAGACGGTATACCAGTATTCTATATTATTTGTGGTAGCTAGCTTCTAGACAATGTTAATTATAATAATATATTTATAATGTGACAGGATGTGACATAATGGCATTAACGGTTGAACAATTTAAAGTACTTTCTAATGAGGAGCAATTACAAACCATTAAAGAGCTTAATGATACGGGAAAAGTAGAAATTATTATTGATGTATTAACTGGTGTGGGCATGGAAAATTTATCTGTACCTCTATTAGGTGAGCTTGGTCGAGCTTATAACAATAATAGCAATGAAAAAGAGGCAGTTAAGGTATTAGAATCTATTGATGAAGCGTATCGTGATGCGGTGTGGTATTATCGCTGTGCCTATGCGTATGGAGCTATTGTCTTAGATAATAATGAATCATACACATCGGATACTATGCAACAGATGCTAAGATTAGTAGATCAAGGTGTACGTTTAGCTACGGAAGCGAAACTAGATGATATAAAATCGTACTGTTTTGAAGTCATTGATATGTGCTATTCGCAAATGGATTTTGAAAGATGTGAAGCCGATTATCCTGAATTGTGTTCTGCTTATAATGAATATGTAGCAAAGAAAAAGAAGAAACGTAAAGGTGTACCTCGTCATCGCACCATTACGGTTGAGGAAATCATGGCTACAGACGATGTGTGGACCATTAATGAACCCATGTATTGGACTATTAATATATATGGCTCATATGATGATTATATAGAATCCGCAAAACCTTTCACCTTAGAGCAACGCTATCTTAATGCTATATCTTGGTATTTCGTAGAAGTTAATAATGGTGGTCATCATCAGTTTTTCTATAACTCTACCGGTATTGTATGGGAAGATGCTCTAGCCGGTTTACGTCTCTTTAAGATGGATGAACTAGCAGACAATTTACAATCCGTCATCGATTACTTTGGTGGCTCAGTTCCATTTGATAGGGAAGAACGATGGACCATTTTGAAAGATTGGGACAATGAGGAAGAGTTGTTCGATTTCCTCGATAAAAAAGATGATGTAGTGTATGAATATGATGGAATCTATGAAGACACATTCGTACATGAACATCCTGAATTATTTGTATTTGATGGGACCTATAAAGTTCCAGAATAAATGTAGTGATATAGCATATATGTGCTACTTTCACTCACATTATATGTTAGAGGTATTACATGTTAGATAAACAAGGCGTATATGATTGTTTGCGTGACCATCATATCGATTTTGAAATTACGGATCACGCACCGTTATTTAGTATGGATGATAAACCAGATGTAGAACTGCCATATCCAGAATGGGATGCGAAGAATTTATTTATCCGAGACCATAAGCGGGAGCACTACTATTTAATTACCGTACGCGGTTCTAAGCGTGTGGATTTAAAACAATTCCGTAAGGACCATAAGCTTAAAAAGATTTCCTTTGGTTCCGAAGAAGAGTTATGGGATATTTTAAAGATAAAACCAGGGCACGTATCTCCATTTTGCTTACTTCATGATGAAGAGCACAAGGTTTATTATTATATTGATGCGGATTATAAGGATAATTTAATTGGCATACATCCTAACCAAAATGATGCGACCGTGTGGTTACAAGGGAAAGATCTTGTTAAACTTATAGAGGAGCATGGTACAACAATAGAATATATAACAATATAGATGTAACATAAGAGGTTTTACATGAAAGTTAAATTGATTCAACCGCGTATGTTAAAACGTCCTATGGATACAGATTTAAAAATACGCATGTCCCCTCATTTAGGATTATTGACTGTGGCTAATATTATTCGGCATGATTGTGACGTTACAATTGAAAATGAAAATATTAGACCCATTGATTTTGATGATGTGCCTGACTTGGTAGGCATAGCAGTTACTGTAGATGTTTTACCTAGAGCTATTGAAATTGCATCTATATATAGACAAAAAGGTGTTAAGGTTATTGCTGGTGGCATACATATCACAACTGCATCTAGTTCTGTACCTAAGGATTCGTTTGATAGCTTATGTATTGGTTTTGCAGAAAATACATGGCCTCAAATTATAGAGGACATGAAACATAATAGATTACAATCTGAATATGTATCTAAGCCTTTAACTTCTGGGGATGATATTGTAGCGCCTGCATATGACATGATAGATAAGACCGATTATTTATGGTATAACGTTGTTTCTACAAGTCGCAGTTGCCCTCATAAATGCGATTTTTGCTATAATAGTTCTGGAACTCATCAATATATAAATCGTAATATAGATGATGTGTTAGCAGATATTAAACGTTTAGGCACAAAGCATATTATGTTTATTGATGATAATTTTATTGGTAATATTTCTTGGACTAAACAGTTTTTAGAGCGTATTAAACCTTTAAAATTAAACTGGAATGCAGCGGTTACTATGAAAATAGGACAATACCCTGAATTAATGGATTTGATGAAAGAAACTGGTTGTCAGAGTTTATTTATTGGTTTTGAAAGTATCAGTCCTCAGTCTTTATCTAGTGTTCATAAAATGCAAAACAATCGTGAAGAGTTTGAAAGACTTATTAGCGAATTACATAAGCGTGGCATTATGGTCAATGCTAGCTTTGTATTTGGTCTAGATGGAGACACGCCAGAGACATTTAAAAATACATTAGATTGGATTATTAGCCAGAAAATTGATACCATTACATCACATATTGTTACACCGTATCCTGGGACTGAATTCTACAAAAGAATGGAAGAACAAAATAGAATTTTTGATCATGACTTATCTAGATATAATACGTCTCATGTGGTTGTGACGCCGCTTGGTATGTCTAAAGAGGAATTAGAAGAAGGATATTTGTGGATATATCAAGAGTTATATTCCATAAGAAATATATTTCGTCGTATGCCTAAGACAATTGGAACGATACCAGCCTATTTAACCTTTAATTTCTTTTATCGTAGATTTGGCCATTTTACATCAAAAGTATGTGAACTTTTAACTTATAAACGTATTGGATTATGGGCTGAAAAATTATCAAGATATATGTAAAGGAATCAGTAATGAATAAGAGAATTATAAAACGAATTTTGCTAACTTCTGCTATTGCCATATTAGGCGTTAGCACATCGTTTGCAGCATTCACATTTGATAAACAAGAACAAGTGGATACAGCCCCTATTGTAGGTTTGTATCGTTTCCAAGTACCAGCTGAATTACAAGGTGTGTATAATACTGCAGGTGTTCAGAATTTAACAGCCTCTATGGCTAATGAGCCTAATACATTATCTATGAATGTGGCTCATGTAAAAGGTAATCCATCTGAATCATATGGAGTGGAGATCTATAAAGATACGGCTGCCTTAGAAACACACCGCAAATCTGAACATTTCCAAAACTATATTAATGAAGTAGGTTCTAAACTGACAAATCGTAAGTTATATGATGTACAGCCTTTGTTATTGATTGAAAAACCGGATGCTTTATCTTTGATTAATGATGGTCAATCTGTTGTGACCTTAACGGAATTTACTGTAGACGGTAATGAAGTTGATACAGTACAAAAACAATATCAATTAGATATTGACCGTGCCGTTCGTGATGATGCGGGTTATATGGCGGGTTACGTATTGCGTGAAAGAAACAATAAAACTCACTGGTATGTAATTCAAATCTATAGTGATGAATCAGCTTTTAATAATCATGTAAATAGTCCAGGCTATCGTTTTATGATGAGCCAAATTCAAGGTAGTTTACAAGGTGTAAGTACAAAAGTATTGCAAGGAGACATTCTAGTAAATCATGGTGGTCAAGATTTTGTAAGACCATAGTCCTTGATATACTATAACCAGTAAAGTTACTGCTAGCATATAATTATGTGCTAGCAGTTTTTGGGTGTAATAGCCTCTTTTGAAATTCATAAAAATACTGTATCATTTAATGATGATATTAAAAAAGTTTTGAATGATTTGTTAGCTTAAGAAGGAGTTAATGTACTATGAATTATAAATACACCTATGAAAGTCCGTTAGGAACGATGATAATGCTTGGTACATTAACGTATTTAACAGATTTATTTTTCGTTGATGAAGCGCATGCACCTAGTTATGATGATGCGGAGTATATTGAACAAAAAACAGGCCCTTTTGAAGTGACCATTATGTGGCTAGATCAATATTTTAAAGGACAAAAACCGTTTATTACACCACCAATACAACTTGAAGGAACAGAATTTCGTAAATCTGTATGGTCTATATTACAAACCATCCCTTATGGTAAAACCATAACTTATGGTGAAATAGGTAAGCAGGTTGCTGAAAAACAAGGCAAAGAAACATTTTCTGCTCAAGCCGTAGGAGGTGCTGTAGGTCATAATCCTATATCTATTATTGTTCCGTGTCATCGCGTTATTGGTAGTAATGGTAAATTAACAGGATATGCGGGCGGTATTGAACGCAAGAAATACATGCTTAATCTAGAGGCGGATCATAAATAGTACATATTAGATTGTAAAATCATATTTAAATAGATTTATAAAAAAAGAAGAAAGAGATTACTCATGATGGATAGACATATCATAGGTAATCTCTTTTGGTATATATAGGTTATTTATTTGTTCAGGGTATTATTTAAATTGATTTACTAAGGTGCCGATACCACTAATTGTAATAGACACCGTATCACCTGATTTTAGCCAATCATATTTAGATTCATTTTTACCGAGTACAACGCCACTAGGTGTACCAGTAAAGATGATGTCACCTTCTTGTAGTGTAATATACTGGGATACAAATTCGATAATCGCGTCTGGCTTAAACAGCATTTGTTGTAATTGGGCTTGTTGACGAACCTCTCCATTGACTGTCGTTGTAATGGTAGCATTGTCGAAATCAAATTCGTCAGGTGATACGATAATAGGGCCAATAGGAGCAAAGTTATCTAGCGATTTGCCAAGAATCCATTGAGAGCCTCTAAATTGTAAAGCGCGAGCTGATACGTCATTACCTATGGTATAGCCTAAGATATGTTCTTTGGCTTGGTCGCGAGATATATTTTTACCCGCTTTACCAATAACGATGACGAGCTCTCCTTCGTAATCATAATGAAGGTTTTCGTCTTGAATAAGAACTGTATCTTGATTTGAGGCTAATGCATTAGATGTTTTCATAAAGATTTCTGGAAAATCATGTGTAGCAAGACTGGTTTCAGCAATATGGTCCGCATAATTAAGGCCTATACAGATGATATTTTTAGGATTAGAGATTAGTTCATATTTAGTAGTTGCTTTCATAAGAAATACCTCCTTAAGAGCTGGAATCTATTTATCTTTAAACTAATTATAATATAAATTGGTATGTAAAGAATAATTTTGACGAAATAATTATATAGAGGTATTTTTGTCACATCCTATTTGATATACTTTTAAAAAGTAATAAAAGGAGGAGTTCCTATGTATATGCATAGAAATGTGACAGATAAATTTATAGGCTCAGTAGCGTATTGTGACATTATAAGTACTGGTAGTTGGTATGGTGATTTACCAGATAGCGTTCCAAAGGAAGTGAAATTAAATCATAAAGATTACTTTATTGAAGAGATACAACATATTTCTATTAAGGAAACCATTAGTGTTACCTATGGCATTAAATGGGAGCATATCTCTAAACCTATAGAGGGTAAAATAGAATCCTTCACTACTACGGAGTACTCAATTGAAGAATCTCAAAAACAACATCTATTAGAGCTTATGAGGTATAGATTTTCTGATGATATTGTCCTATATGATGAGGATGAGTGTGCTGTTCAAGTGCAGCTCGTCAATACTAAGGGGCAAGAGTTCACATATGAATTCCCTTTTGATAATGACATGCGGGCCATGTCTATACTGTTTAGACAAATTTTAGGTACACCTACATTACTTTTGTTTGATGGAAATCGGGAAAAAGATCGAATACAGGAGATTCATATTGAAGTGCAAAAAAATATATACCAAGAATATGGTGATGTAAATACATTGAGTTTTAATTGGACTCATCCGTCTATTTCCATTGATTGTAATAGTAAGCAACATGGACACACTAGTCATAGTCATAACGAGTATATAGATGCACAGATGATTCATCAGTTGAAACAAGATATTGATTTTCACCTTAGTGATACATTGTATAATCTAAATACCTTTAGTTTCACTGAAAGTCATGACCTTGATCGAGACCCTGCTCGAGGTGGTATCGTGACAGTACGAATTAAATGGTCCCATAAAGAGGATACATTGTTTATAGGAAATATAATTAATCAGTATGTGCCCGCTTGGTATAAAAATCTAATTAGTTTTATACGTGCTCATACAAGAGACAAATCTTTACAAGAGTTTTTACAATCCAATCATACATCTGATAGGAATGTATATACGTATTGTTCTGTATATATTTTTAAGGTTGGCCAAGAGTTTTATTATCGTACAGATAGAAACGATATATATGAAGGGGATATTGTAAAAGTTCCTTTTGGACTAGATAATATGGTTCGTACTGGACGCGTAGAATCTATTTCATATCATACGCGTTATGATGTACCGTATGATTTAAATAGTACTAAGTTTATTATAGATAAACTTCCGACCTCTATAGAATGTGTTGAAATAACTTGCTCATAGTGTTAAGATTATTAGTATATTAATATGCATGGAGGTCATTGTTATGAGTAAGAATATTGATTGGGATAATCTCGGTTTTGGTTATGTAGAAACCGATTATCGTTATTTGACTACATATAAAGATGGTAAATGGGATGAAGGCGGTTTAATTACAGATGCTAACGTTGTCCTTAATGAATGTGCAGGTGTATTCCAATATGCACAAACTGTATTCGAAGGTTTGAAAGCATACTATACTAAAGATGGTCACATCGTATGTTTCCGTCCTGATCTAAACGCTGAACGTTTAAATCAATCTTGTGAACGCCTCGTAATGCCTACATTACCTGAAGGTCGTTTCCTTGAAGCTGTTAAAGAAGTAGTAAAATCTAATAAAGATTTTGTACCTCCTTATGGTCATGGTGCAAGCCTTTATATTCGTCCTTACATGATGGGTACTAACTCCGTTATCGGTGTAAAACCAGCTGATGAATATCAATTCCGCGTATTTACTACACCAGTAGGTCCTTACTTTAAAGGTGGCGCAAAACCAATCAAAATCCGCATTACTGATTTTGACCGTGCAGCTCCTCATGGTACTGGTCATATCAAAGCTGGTCTTAACTATGCTATGAGCTTATATGCTATTACTGATGCACATGCAAAAGGCTATGCTGAAAATATGTACCTTGATGCGGCTACACGTACTCATGTAGAAGAAACTGGTGGCGCAAACTTTATCTTCATTTCTAAAGATGGCGCATTAGTAACACCTAAATCTGATAGCATCTTGCCATCCATTACACGTCGTTCCTTGATGTATGTGGCAGAACATTATCTTGGTATGAAAGTAGAACATCGCCCTGTTCATAAAGATGAATTAAAAGATTTTGCAGAAATCGGTCTTTGTGGTACAGCAGCGGTTATTTCTCCAGTAGGTCAAATCGATACTCCAGAAGGCACTATTAATGTACCAGCTGGCATGGATGATATGGGCCCTGTAACTAAAAAATTATATGATACATTACTTGGTATCCAACATGGCGAAATCGAAGCTCCAGAAGGCTGGGTAGTTAAGATTTGCTAATCTTTTAGTCATATAAAAGAATATAATATGAGAACATCCTCCATAATCAGACGATTGTGGAGGATGTTTGCGTTTCAAAATGTATTTAATTAGTTTAGTCGACTTAGTTTGATGCTTTTCGTGCCCCGACCTTAGACATAAATTTTTCGTTGTTAATGACGAAGCGTTCATGTGTACCTTTACCAATGACACCAACACCATCGGATGCTTCGATGGCAAAGGAGATTTTACGACCTTCCACAGCTGTTACTGTAGCCGTAGCCGTAATGGTAGCACCCATTGGGGAAGGCGCATCATGGCTAATCGATAGGGAGATGCCTACCGTGCCTTCACCGTCATTTAATTCTGGTTGCACCGCTGCTTGTGCAGCTTCTTCCATAAGTGCACACATAGCAGGAGTAGCAAATACTTCAAGAGAGCCAGACTTCATTGTTTTAGCAATATTAGATTCTGTAACTGTAACAGTTGCTGTCGCAGATTGACCAACTTGTATCATAGTAAACCTTCTTTCATTATGAATTACAATATATTTGTATTATACAACTCTTATGAGTATATATGCTAATTTTGTAATGATAAAATTTATTATTTCCTAAAATAGACTTAATTATACAGACTCTATAGAATCCGTGCTATAATAGTACTAGTTTTATTAAACGAGGTAACTATGAAAGAACGAAAATTTTCGCCTTCTGGTGAAGGCTTGGTGCAGGTAATAGCGGGCGTATTATTTGTCGTGTTACTTATCATCATTAATATTGTAGATCCTACATTTTACCCAACTATGTGGCATCTAGCTACGAGTGGTTCTATGGAGGAAATTGCTGAGTATATTCAAGGCTATGGCCCTATGGCCATGGTGGTGAGTATGCTCCTTGATATTTTTGTCAATGCCGTAGGCTTTTTGCCATCTATCTTTATTTCCACAGCGAATGGTCTCGTGTTTGGCATGTGGCCAGGCATCATTATTTCATGGCTCGCTGAAACCATTGGGGTAGTTATCAGCTTTTACATTATGCGTTATTTCTTACGAGATGCGGCGGATAAGCTAATTTCTAAGAGTACCACATTGATGAAGGTTGACGATTTCTCCGGTAACAATGGTTTTGTAGTTATGTTGTTTGCTAGATCATTACCTTATTTTCCATCTGGTGTCATCACTGCACTAGGGGCTATCAGTAAGATTAAACCGCGTGACTATATCTTGGCTAATTTAATTGGTAAATTCCCGTCTACAGCTCTTGAAGTTGCTATTGGCACAGATATTGTAAATTTTCAAGAAAATATGGGGCGTCTAGGTATTATTGTCGTCGTAGCAGCCATTGTATATTTCATTTTATGGAAGGTATACAAACGCTATATTAATAAGCGTAATGCAGAACGAGAACATGATCCTAATGCTTAATAAACATGTAATTCTATGTAGTTAAAATAAAAGAGGCGATACTATGAGTTTTTCACTTCCTGAACGTGTCATATTAAAAGGTCCTAATTTCATCCGCGAAGTATTTGAACGTGGTGTTGGTGTACCTGGATTTATCAGTTTTGGTATTGGTAATCCAGCACCAGAGGCAATTCCTGTGAAAGTCATCGAAGATGCCTTTGATTTCATCGTTCATGATAATCCTATGGGTTTATTACAATACGGTCCGATGCAAGGAGATGCGCGATTAGCAGAATTGACCTTACAACGTTTATCGAGAGTTCATCATATGAATTTAGACGGCCAAGGTCTAATCATTTCCAATGGGGCTGGTCAACTATTGGGCTTAGTACCAATTACCGTGTGTGAACCTGGCGATGAAGTGTACATGGATGATTATACTTTCACCAGTGCTATCAATTCTGTACGCAATATGGGGGCTAAGGCAGTCGGTATCAAAACTGATGAGTTTGGTATGATTCCAAGTGAATTGGAAAAAGCAGCTCAATCTGGTAAGGGAAAATATATCTATTTAATTCCAAATTTCCAAAATCCAACTGGTATTACCATGCCTTTAGAGCGTCGTAAAGAAATTTACGCTATTGCATCTAAATATGATTTATTCATTTATGAAGATGATCCATATGGTGAAATCCGTTTTGCTGGTGAACATGTACCGCCTTTTAAATCCTTTGATACGGAAAACCGTGTTCTCTATGCTGGCTCCTATTCTAAAACATTATCGGCAGGCTTGCGCGTAGGGTTCTTGTTGGGCCCAGAAGATGTTATCGGCACTATCCAAGCATTAAAAAATAATACGGCTGGACAAATGCCACTAGTTACACAAAAGGTGGTAGCACACGTACTAGACCACATCGATTATGATGCACATTTAGAAAATGTACGGAAGGTATATAAATCTAAATGTGATGCTATGATGCGTGTATTTAAAGAAAAAGGAAGCTCCAAGGTTCATTTGACACAACCTACAGGTGGTATGTTTGCATGGATGACAATGCCTGATACTGTTGATTGTGATGAATTCTTTGAAGCGTGCATGGATAAAAATGTAGGCATCATTAAATGTGGTGCCTTTGCAGCTGATGGCGTACAAAATGGTCACGCATTCCGTTTGAGCTATACGGTGCCAACCATTCCGGAAATTGAAAAGGGGATGGAAATCCTCTGTGCTCTTACAAAGGAATATTGTGGTGAATAATTCCTTTTAGATATTTTAATGAATATATCTATATTGAAAATTATTGAAATGACATGATACAATAACACTGTAAATATATGATGTGTTAGCTATAGAAAGAGCTTTCACAATGAACGATATTTACAATGAGATAATAATTTTCTAACTATATATTGTTGAGGAAAGTCCTCGAAGAAAGTAGGTGTTTACTATGGGTTGCGGTAGCAGCAGTAGTGATTGCAATAGTTGTCCATCCAAATCCGCAGGTTGCGGTGGTGCACAACAGCCTCAAGATATGACGGCTCCATTGCATGAATTGAGTTCCGTTAAACATGTTATCGGTGTTGTATCCGGTAAAGGTGGCGTAGGTAAATCCTCCGTTACAAGCTTGATGGCCTTAACGATGGCACGTAAAGGTTATAAAGTAGGTATTCTAGATGCTGATATAACTGGTCCATCCATTCCTAAGATGTTTGGTATCAAAGAAAAAGCTTACGCTGACGAAGTAGGTATGTATCCTGTTAAAACTAAGCAATATGGCATTGATGTAATGTCCGTTAATTTGTTGCTTGAAAATGATACAGATCCTGTATTGTGGCGTGGTCCTATTCTAGGCAATGTTGTAAAACAATTCTACAGTGATGTTATTTGGAAAGACATCGATTATTTATTCGTTGATATGCCACCAGGAACAGGTGACGTAGCAATTACTGTATATCAATCCTTGAAATTGGATGGTATTATCATTGTTACATCTCCTCAAGACTTGGTATCTATGATTGTTGAAAAAGCAGTTAAAATGGCTGATTTAATGCAAGTGCCTATCATCGGTGTAGTAGAAAACTATTCGTACTTCCATTGTCCAGATAATGGTAAGGATTACCAAATCTTTGGTGAAAGCCATATTGAAGAAATCCTTCAAAAATATGGTCTATTATTGTTGAGCCGTTTACCAATCGATCCAAATATTGCAAATTTATGCGATAAAGGTGATATTGAGTCTATCGACAAAACAAATTTAGAGGATGTATCTTTGCCTGAATAGGATGTATATGACGATGAAAGCTGTGCATAGTTTTAGATGTACAGCTTTTTTCATATAAAGTTTAATTTTTTCCTATGTAGGAGGTCTGTGTATGAAAAAACTATTGAACTGGATTATTCCAGCGGCCTTTGGTATAGGCCTGTGGTTTATTCCAACACCAGAGGGTTTGACACCTCAATCTTGGCACTTATTCGCCATCTTTGTTGCTACCATCGTAGGCTTTATTACGCAGCCTTTACCGATTGGTGGTGTATCTATCGTTGTTATCACTGTGGCTGCACTCACAGGTACATTGAAAATTGGTGAAGCTATCTCTGGTTTTGCTAACTCTGCCATTTGGCTTATCGTTGGTGCGTTCTTATTCTCTCGTGGCTTTATTAAAACTGGTTTGGGGAAACGTATTGCGTATAATTTGATCGCTGCTTTTGGTAGTAGTTCTTTACGCTTAGCCTATGCATTAGCTTTATCTGATTTGATTTTAGCTCCAGCAACACCATCCAACACAGCTCGTGTAGGCGGCGTTATTATGCCAATTACTACAAGCTTGGCCAAAGCATTTGGTTCTGAACCACAAAATGGTCCACGTAAAATTGGTTCCTTCTTGATGCAATCAATTTATCAAGTCAATACGATTACATCGGCTATGTTCCAAACATCCATGGCGGGTAATACATTAGTTGCTGCATTGGCACTTCAATCCTTTGGTATTGGTATTACTTGGGGTGATTGGGCTATGGCAGCCATCGTTCCTGGTATCATTGCATTGATTATTATGCCGTACTTCATTTACAAAGCATACCCACCTGAAATTAAAGATGCTCGTGAAGCACAACACATGATTCGCGAAGAGCTAAAAGGCCTTGGTAAAATGTCTTTCCAAGAATGGGTTATGCTTGGCGTATTCATTTTAGCATTAGTATTGTGGGCTACTTCTCAATTTACACACCTTGATGCTACTACTGTTGCATTCTTAGGTATTTCTATTTTGCTTGCTACAGGAGTTCTTATTTGGGACGATGTTAAAAGTGAAAAAGGTGCTTGGGATACATTAGTTTGGATGGGTACATTAATGGGCTTTGCTGGATTCTTATCCAAATTAGGATTCATTAAATGGGCAACAGAACTTGTAGGTGGCTATATCCCAGAAGGATCTTGGATTATTGCCTTTGTTATTGCTGTACTTGTTAATACATATTCCCACTATGTATTTGCATCCTTGACTGCACATATTTCTGCTATGTTCGTAGCATTCTCTGCTATTGCTATCTCTGCAGGCGCTCCACCAATGTTGACATTGTTGATGATTGCATTCACATCTAACTTGTGTATGTCCTTGACTCACTATGCGGCAGGTCCTTCCCCGGTAATCTTCAATACTGGTTATGTGCCTCAAAATACATGGTGGAAACTTGGTTTCTTCTCATCTGTAATCAACTTAATCATCTTTATGGGACTTGGTTCCATTTGGATGAAAGCTATCGGTATGTGGTAAAACACAATTACATAAACTTATACTATTATGTATACATGACGCCGTCCCTTGTGGGGCGGCGTTTTTGTGATACAATGGCTATAGATTATGTATATTGCATAACAATTTGCATGTAATAATTAAGTAGGAGGTCATATGAAATTTGATAATCCTCAATTAATAAAATATATCAAGGGATGTACATCTCCGTATCATACGGTAGATACTAGTTTGCAACTATTATTAGATGCAGGATTTACAGAGTTATCCTTAGAAGAACCATGGAATCTAACAGCTGGAAATTATGTAGTTAATGTGTACGGTACAACGTTATTTGCCTTTCACATAGGCGAAGATTATCGTCATTCCTTACGTATTGCATCGGCTCACACAGATTTTCCTGCTATACGGGTCAAGCCAAATCCTATTACTGATGTAAAAGGATACACAAAACTCAATGTTGAGATGTATGGTGGATTAATTCAAAACACCTGGTTAGATCGGCCTTTAGGGGCTGCTGGAACTGTTGTTTTAAAAGGTGAAAATCCATATGATGTTGATTCTGTTCTATTTGACACAAAGCGACCAATCGCTATTATCCCTAATTTAGCGATTCATATGAACCGTAGTGTAAATGATGGAGTAGCCTTAAATCGCCAAAAAGAAATGTTACCTATTATTATGATGAAATCCGATGGTGATGCGAAAGAATCAGATATAGATGCATGGAATAGATTCTTAGCGGAAGAAATAAATTGTGATCCCTCTGAAATTCTATCCTATGAAATTACACTCTATCCCGTAACAGAAGGTACTTTGGTAGGTACCGACTTTGATTTCATTAGCTCACCACGACTTGATAATTTAACGTCTTGCTTCGGTGTTCTTGCAGGAATCGTGGAGGCAAAGAAAAACAAAGCTGATGGTATTCGTTGTGCCATTCTATTTGACAATGAAGAAGTGGGTAGCCGTACAAAACAGGGCGGGGCAGGGATGCTTTTACCAAACTTATTAGAACGTGTGTATCGCAGCTTGGGATTGAATCGTGATGATATGGATCTCGATGTGGCTCGGGGTTTTATGATTTCTTCTGATGTAGCTCATGGATTGCATCCAAATTATCCAGAGAAGAATGATATTACCAATTTCCCTGTACTCAATGGAGGTGTTACATTGAAACAGGCCTGCAGCCAATCTTATGCAGGCGATGCAAAGGCTATTGCCATTGTGAAAGCTCTTTGTGAAGAAGCAGGGGTAGCATACCAAATTTATGTCAATCGTTCTGATATTCCTGGTGGCTCGACAGTAGGTTCTATCTCATCAGCTATGCTACCAATGCGGACGATGGACATTGGCTTACCATTATTGGCTATGCATTCCGCTGTTGAAACAATGGGGGCTAGAGACCAAGAAGAATTGAATCATTTAATGCAACATTTCTTGGGTGATGAATAAATTACATAAATATAATCTTATTTCAAATCCGATGTATGTGAAAATACATATGAAAAATTAATGAATAGAAGAATTTCTATATTAATTTAAATAATTTATAAATATAACCATATTGATGATTAATGCTTTTAATATCTGAAAATTATTGTATAATAGAAGTATATTTGATTCATAATCGGATATCAAAAAAAGTGATAAATGTTTAAGTAAAACATGTATTCCGATATGCACGTAAATAATGTATATCAATGCACACAAATCTATCATTCGATAGGACTCGGTAGGAGGCAATTATGAAGAAAATTAAATCAGTTTTGGTAGCCAATCGTGGCGAAATCGCAATCCGCGTATTTCGTGCATGTAACGAAATGGGTATTAAAACAGTAGCTATCTATTCTAAAGAAGACACATTGTCCTTGCACCGTAACCAAGCTGATGAAGCATATTTGGTTGGGGAAGGTAAAAAACCAGTTGATGCATATTTGGATATCGAAGATATCATCCGCATTGCTAAGGAACATGATATTGATGCAATCCATCCTGGCTATGGTTTCTTATCCGAAAACGAAGAGTTCGCTCGCCGTTGCGGTGAAGAAGGCATCATTTTCATTGGACCTCACGTAGAACATTTAAATATGTTCGGCGATAAGGTTAATGCTCGTACACAAGCTAAATTAGCTCAAATTCCAATGATTCCAGGTTCTGATGGGGCTTTGCGTGATTTTGAACAATTGGAAGAATTCGCTGAAACTCACGGCTATCCTTTGATGATTAAGGCCGTAAATGGTGGTGGCGGTCGCGGTATGCGCGAAGTTCACCGTAAAGAAGATTTACGCGATGCTTATGACCGCGCTAAATCCGAAGCTAAAGCAGCATTTGGTGATGATGATGTATATGTAGAAAAACTCATCGTTGAACCTAAACATATTGAAGTTCAAATCTTAGGTGATGAACATGGCAATGTAGTTCATTTACATGAACGTGACTGCTCCGTACAACGTCGCCATCAAAAGGTTGTTGAAATGGCACCAGCTTTTGCATTGCCATTAGAAACTCGTAAACGTATCTGTGACGCAGCTGTTAAAATCATGAAAAATGTTGGCTACGTCAATGCTGGTACAGTTGAATTCTTGGTAACTGCAGACGGTTCCTTCTATTTCATCGAAGTTAACCCTCGTATCCAAGTAGAACATACCGTAACAGAAATGATTACGGACATCGATATTGTTCATTCTCAAATTCGCATCGCTGAAGGCTATGATTTACACAGCCCAGAAGTAGGCATTCCTGAACAAGACAAAATCCCTTGTAAAGGTACTGCTATTCAATGTCGTATCACTACAGAAGATCCTAAAAATAACTTCATGCCAGACACTGGTAAAATCTTGGCCTATCGTAGTTCCGGCGGTTTTGGTATCCGCCTTGACTCCGGTAATGCTTTCACAGGCGCTGTAGTAACACCTTACTATGATTCCTTGCTCGTAAAAGCAACTGCATTCGGCCCTAACAACGAAGAAACGATTCGTAAAATGCTTCGTTGCTTGAAAGAATTCCGTATTCGTGGCGTTAAAACAAACATCCATTTCTTGATTAACGTTCTTGAAAACCCTGAATTCCAAAGCGGTAACTATACAGTTAACTTCATTGAAGACCATCCTGAATTATTCGAATTAAAACCAGATCGTGACCGTGGTACTAAATTGCTTCGCTACATTGCGGATACTACAATCAATGGTTACTCCGGTGCAGGCCCTCAAGAGGTACCTGATTTTGAACCAATGCAATTGCCATCTAAATTAGATGTATCTCCTGCACCTGGTACAAAACAAAAATTCGACGAATTAGGTCCAGAAGGCTTCAGTAAATGGTTGGCTGACCAAAAACAAGTATTCTTTACAGATACAACATGGCGTGATGCTCACCAATCCTTATTTGCTACACGTTTGCGTACCATCGATATGGCACGCGTAGCTGGCGATGCCGCTAAAGGTGTACCAAATCTATTCTCCTTAGAATGTTGGGGCGGTGCAACATTTGACGTATCTTATCGTTTCTTGCACGAAGATCCATGGGAACGTTTGCGCATGTTCCGTAAAGAAGTACCTAATACATTACTTCAAATGTTGATTCGCGGTGCTAATGCTGTTGGTTATACATCCTATCCAGATAATGTAGTTCGAAATTTCATTCAATTATCTGCTAAAAACGGTATCGATGTATTCCGTGTATTCGATAGCTTGAATAGCCTTGACAATATGAAGGTTGCCATCGATGAAGTTCGCAATCAAAATAAGATTGCTGAAGTTGCATTGTGCTACACAGGCGATATCCTCGATAGCAATCGTCCTAAATACAATCTTGATTACTATGTAAAAATGGCTAAAGAATTGCAAAATGCTGGTGCCAACATCATCGCTATTAAAGATATGGCTGGTTTGTTGAAACCTCAAGCTGCATACAACTTAGTATCCGCTTTGAAAGATGCTGTGACAGTACCAATTCATTTGCATTCTCATGAAGGTTCTGGCAATACGATTTACTCCTATGGCCGCGCTGTAGATGCTGGTGTAGACGTAATCGACTTGGCTTACTCTGCATTTGCAAATGGTACAAGCCAACCTAGCATGAACTCCATGTACTATGCATTGGCTGGTACAGAACGTCAACCACAAATGAACATCGACTACATGGAAGAAATGTCTCACTACTTCGGCAGCATCCGTCCTTACTACAAAGGTGTGGATAAAGCTGAAAAATATCCAAACACAGAAGTATATCAACATGAAATGCCAGGCGGTCAATACTCCAACTTGCAACAACAAGCTAAAATGGTTGGACTTGGCGATCGTTGGACAGAAATCAAAAAGGTATACCATCAAGTTAACATGATGTTTGGCGATATCATTAAAGTAACACCTTCCTCTAAGGTTGTTGGCGATATGACATTGTACATGGTACAAAACAACTTGACTGAAAAAGATATCTACGAAAAAGGCGATGTATTAGACTTCCCTCAATCTGTAGTAGAATTCTTCGAAGGTCGTTTGGGCACACCATACCAAGGATTCCCTGAAGAACTTCAAAAAATCATCTTGAAAGGTGCACGTCCTATTACAGTTCGTCCTGGTGCTGTATTACCACCAACTGATTTCGAACACGTTCGCAATGAATTGAACGAAATGGGTGCTAATACAACTGATGAAGATGTAAGTGCATACTGCTTGTATCCTAAAGTATTTCAAGACTACACTAAATTTACAAAAGACTTTGGTGATGTATCCGTATTAGATACACCAACATTCTTCTTTGGTATGAAACGCGGTGAAGAAATCCAAGTTACTATCGAAAAAGGTAAAACATTGATCATTAAGATGAATGGAGTATCCGATCCTGATGAAGATGGTAATCGCATTATTCTCTTCGAATTCAATGGTCAACCTCGTTCAATCAAAGTTCATGATAAACATGCTAAAACAACTGGCGTTGTTCGTCGTAAAGTTGATGAATCTAACCCTGGTGAAATCGGTGCTACATTGTCTGGTTCCGTTGTTAAGATTCTCGTTAAGAATGGTCAATCCGTAACTAAAGGTGAACCATTAATCGTAACAGAAGCTATGAAGATGGAAACAACAATTACAGCTCCTATCGATGGTATCGTTGAAGAAATTCTTGTTCGTGAAGGCAGCCGTATCGAATCTGGCGATTGCTTGTTACGCATTCAAGATGCTATTAAACGTTAATTTCATATGATTTAGCACGTAAGTGCATAAAAAAAGTCCCCCATATAATACTCCTTTGTATTATATGGGGGACTTTCTAAATTTTGTGATATAACTAAAAAAATAAACCAGCTAACAGTCAATAACGTCCAATCAAGCGGACAAATGAGTGTTAGTCGGTTTATGATTAATAATAGTATACAAAATAAAAAAGATTTAGACAAGTGAGTACTATTAAGTAGCATTATATGGTTCTTTTTGTACTTTTCCTACTAAATATGGTACTATATAAGGTATAAGAAAATAGGCGTATTGTGCCTTTTTTGTGATTGCTGACTGATTAGAAAAGGAGTATTAGCTAATGAGATGTCCTTATTGCCAACATACAGACACGAAGGTAACAGACTCAAGAACGACAGATGAAGGAAATAGTATTCGTCGTCGTCGGGAGTGTATTAATTGTGGACGCCGCTTTACTACTTATGAAATCATCGAAGAAGTACCACTCATGGTAGCAAAGAAGAATGGTCGCCGCGAATTATTTGACCGTGGTAAATTGTTAAATGGTTTGTTGCGTTCCTGTGACAAACGAACGGTTCCTATGTCCGTTATGGAAGAAGTGGTCAATAATGTAGAGCGAGACATTCGCAATGAAGTAAATCAAGAGATTTCTACAGATCGTATTGGTGAACTTGTATTACAACAATTAAAAGATATTGACCAAGTTGCCTATGTACGTTTTGCTTCTGTTTATCGTAAGTTTGATAATATTGACAGCTTTATGGCTGAACTTAAAGCATTAAAAAAATTAGATGCTAAAAAAGCAAAGAAATAGCGTGAATATATGATTGATTTACATTGTGATACGATAATGCAATTAATCGATCACCCTCGTGATGGTGATTTATTTTCCAATCATTGGAAAATTGATATTGAGCGTCTTATAAAAGGGCATAGTCGACTACAGGATTTTGCATTATTTGTAGACTTAGAAGAACAAGACGATTCCTATGGTAGATATGAATCTATGCGTCAATTGTTTAATAGTCAGATAGAAAAATATGGTGATTATATCAGTCATGTGCGCTCTTATGATGACATTGCAGCATGTTATGAAAACCATAAAGTGGCTGCTTTATTATCCATAGAAGAGGGCGGCGTCCTAGGTGGTGACCTTGCTAAGTTAGATAAGGCTTATGCCGATGGTGTTCGACTTATTACATTGACTTGGAATTATCCTAACGAATTGGGGGAACCTAATACAGGAGATCCTCATAAGAAATTGACTAAAACAGGCGTTGAATTTGTGGAACGGATGCAAGAATTAGGCATGATTGTTGATTGTTCCCATCTGAATGATGGGGGAACAGAACAACTAGGAGATATTCTTGATGTGCCTTTTATTGCATCTCATTCTAATGCGCGGGAAGTGACAGCTCATCGCCGTAATTTGCCGGACCACTTGATTTGTCTAATTGGCGAAAAGGGTGGCGTTATCGGTTTGAACTTTGCTCAATCCTTCTTAGGGACTTCACCCATCAGTCGCATCGATGATATTGTGAAGCACGGATTGTATATCATCAATAAGGGCGGTGAAGATGTAATAGCTCTAGGCACTGATTTTGATGGCATCAAGCCAAATACAGAAATTGAGGATATTTCAGATATGCATCGTTTGTATGATGCATTTAGAGGCGCCGGGCTTTCAGAAGAACAAACGGAAAAACTATTTTGGAAAAACGCGGATCGCCTACTAAAGGAGATTTTATAATGACAGATATAAATCCAATCATTGCGGATCGATTTACAGACCATCTTGATGTGTTTAGTAAAACAATGGATCAGATGGATGTTATTCAAGAAATTGCTAACCGCTGTATTGTGGCTTTGAATAGTGGCAATAAAATTTTATTTTGTGGCAATGGTGGTTCCGCTGCGGATTCTCAACATCTTGCAGCTGAACTTATTGGACGTTTTAAAAAGGAACGCCGTTCTCTTGCATCCATTGCACTCACTACGGATACATCTATTTTGACGGCTGTTGCCAACGATTACGACTATGATGCAGTGTTTGCGCGTCAAGTTGAAGGCTTAGGTCGTTCTGGTGATGTACTTATCGGCATTTCTACATCGGGGAACTCTAAAAACGTTGTAAAAGCCGTGGAAATGGCTCGAAATACAGGAATGCACACGATTGCTTTCACCGGTGAAGGCGGCGGTAAATTGGCTGAATTATGCGATCTTACACTAGCTATTCCAAGCACAGTGACAGCGCGTATTCAAGAAATGCACATTTTAGTTGGCCATATCATTTGCGAACTTATTGAAGAAGATTATTAATCGAGATAGGGAAGAAATCACAGATTTCTTGAAAGGGGACCTATGATTACAAAAACAGTGAATGAATTTTTGACAAATTCATTACCGAACCTAAACATTGCAGTTATCGGTGATGTTATGGTGGATCGTTATGTATTTGGCGATGTGAGCCGCATTTCTCCAGAGGCTCCCGTGCCGGTCAATCGCGTATCCTCTGTGAAAGAAGTGCTTGGCGGGGCAGGTAACGTAGCGTCTAACTTAGCCAATCTCGATTGCCATGTCTATTTAGGGGCCGTAGCTGGTGTCGATGACCATGGTAGAGTGCTCGATAACTTATTAGCCGCTGATCATATTGATACATCTGGTCTTATCCATGATGAAAGCCGGTCAACGATTACTAAAATGCGTATTTTAGGTGACCGTCAACAAATGATGCGCCTCGATTTTGAAACGATTACACCAATCACAGCTGCTGAAGAAGAACAATTAATCAGTTGGCTAGAAGGCCTTTGTCAACGTGGATTACAAGGCATAGTAATCTCCGATTATGGAAAAGGCGTATGCACACCGACATTGTTGCAACATGTATTTAAGTTGGCGAACACTTATCAAGTACAGACCATTGTAGATCCTAAGGGTGCTGATTGGTCCAAATATGATGGGGCTACATGTATTACACCGAATGTAAAGGAATTGGGTGAATCTTTAGGTCGTGTGATTCCAAATGATGATACATCTGTTATCGAGGCAGCTAAGGAAGTACTTAATAAGGTTAACATTAAATATATTATCGGTACTCGTTCCGCCAAGGGCATTACCGTTGTGGCTAAGGACGGCAGAACCTGGCATAATCCAGCAACCCAACAGGATGTATTTGATGTGAGTGGCGCTGGTGATACGGTCGTAGCCATGATGATTTCATGCTTAGCTAGTGGTTTATCCATGCGTTTAGCCCTACATATCGCCAATGGCGCTGCTGGTATCGTCGTATCCAAGGTGGGCACATATCCAATCCATCGTCAAGAGTTGATTGATTTATGGCGCTCTGTACGACAATTGACAACATCTAGCCCTTTATATACAAAAGAAGAAATGAAGGCATTAATCGATAAATGGCAAAGCATGGACGAAACCGTTGTATTTACAAATGGTTGTTTTGATATTCTACATCGAGGACATATTACGTATTTGCAAGAGGCGGCACAACTTGGGGCTCACCTCATTATTGGACTGAACTCTGACGCGTCCGTTAGACGTTTAAAGGGCGAAACAAGACCTATCGTATCCGAAGAGGATAGAGCGGCATTATTAAGTGCCTTACAATGTGTAGATGGTGTTGTCCTTTTTGAGGAGGATACACCTGCCGAATTATTAGCATACTTACGCCCTAATATTCTTGTTAAGGGCGGCGATTATAAAAAAGAGGATATCGTTGGTAGAGAATCTGTAGATGAAGTAGAGGTACTTTCATTTAAAGAAGGGTACTCCACATCGGATATCGTAAAGAAAATAGCCACGATGGCTAAGGAGGGGAAATTATGATTATTGTAACTGGTGGTGCCGGTTTTATTGGTAGTAATATTGTGAAAGCCTTAAACGAACGCGGTCGCAATGATATTTTAATCGTTGATGATTTAACAGACGGTCGTAAAATCCGCAATCTCCAAAATTTGGATTATTTAGATTACATTGATTGTGATGATTTTGATGCTGCCATTGCAGACGGCACATTCAATGTAGGTCCTATTGAAGTCATTTTCCATGAAGGCGCATGTGCAGATACGATGGAATACAATGGCAAATATATGATGAAGAACAACTACGAAGGTTCCAAAAATCTATTCCACTATTGCCAAGATCGTGCTATTCCATTTATCTATGCATCCTCTGCATCTACATATGGCAATGGTACAAATGGATTCGTCGAAACGCCAGAAGCAGAAGAAGCGTTAAATCCGTATGCATATTCTAAGCTATTATTTGACCGCTATGTACGTAAATTTGAAGGCGAATATACAGCACAAGTCGTAGGTTTGCGTTATTTCAATGTTTTTGGCCCTAATGAAGCACATAAGGATAAAATGGCATCTCTTGTACGCCAAATGTTTTATAAAAACCAAGAAACAGGCGTTATCAATTTGTTTGAAGGCACAGATGGCTATGAAAATGGTGGCCAAACACGTGATTTCATCTATGTAAAAGACGTGGTGAATGTAAACTTCTATTTCTGGGAACATCCTGAAATTTCCGGTACATTCAACTGCGGTACAGGTCATGCACATAGCTTCAATGAATTCATGCAAGCTGTTATCGACTACAATGGTAAAGGTCGCATTGAATACATTCCATTCCCAGAAGTGTTGATTGGTAAATACCAAAGCTTCACCGAAGCGGATACGACTAAATTGATGGCGGCTGGTTACGATAAAGGCTTCACGCCATTAGCAGATGCAGTAAAAGAGTATTGTGAATTATTAGATAATAACGAAGGTTATTTGCGTTAATCTGTTGTGATAGATTAATGTCAATTCTTTGATAAATGTAAAGGATGTAGTATGAGAAAGGTGTTATTCCTCGATAGAGATGGGGTTATCAACAAGGATGTTTCCTATCTCTATAAGACAGTGGATCTACAGTGGGTTGATGGTGCAAAAGAAGCATTGAAATTAGCCCATGATTCTGGTTATGAACTTATAGTCGTAACAAACCAAAGTGGTGTAGCACGAGGTTATTATAAAGAAACCGATGTACAAATCCTACATGATTATATGGGAAATGAACTATTTAAAGCGGGAGCACCTATCTTACATTTCTATTATTGCCCACATCACAAGGATGGCGTTGTAGAACGCTATGCTGTCGATTGTAATTGTCGTAAGCCAAAGCCTGGTATGATTTTGCAAGCTATCAAGGATTTTGATGTTGATGTAGAACATAGCTTTCTCATCGGTGATAGTCAACGTGATGTAGATGCTGCTGAGGCTGCAGGGGTAAAGGGATATCTATTTACAGAATCCAATTTATTAGATTTCATGAAAAAGATTTTACAGCATTAATTTTTGGATGAACCACATTTGTGTGTATTCTTCGTTCATAGAGGGGTTATTATGAAGGACTATTCCAATATACTCATCATAAAAATGAGTTCCTTAGGTGATGTCATTCACGCATTGCCAACATTATATGCATTGCGCCAAAATTTGCCGCACGCAAAAATTACCTGGGCCATACATGAACAATTTGCGAGTCTCTTGCCAGGTACCCCTTGGGTGGACGAAGTAATTATCATCGACAAGAAACAATTAAAATCGCCCTCTTATTTATGGAATCTTCGTAAAGAACTACATAGTCGTCATTTCGATATGACCTTAGATTTGCAATGTATCGCCAAAAGTGCCATTGTATCTCTATTATCTGGTTCTCCTGAGAAATATGGATATTGGGAACTTCGCGAGGGCAGTCAATTAGTTAATAAAGCTCTCGTTGAATCTCATAAATACGATCACGTTATTGAGCGCTATCTTGATACGGTACGTGCCTTAGGTGGTGAAGTGGATGGCGTGGAATTTCCCATGCCTCATGACCATGAAGCAGAAGGGACGATTCGCAACCGGTTATCCGAACTCGGTGTAACCGATGATTATGTTGTCGTTGTACCTGGTGCGCGATGGATTGTTAAGGAATGGCCATTGTTAAACTTTGGTGAATTATGTATTCGCCTTTGTGAAAGTGGAAAAAAGGTGGTCATTGCAGGTTCCCCTGATGATGCTGAAAAGGGTCAATTTATAGAAAACTATGTGAAGAGCGATAACCTTATTAATTTAGTTGGTCAAACGACCATGGCTGAGTTAATCGAGTTGATTCGTCACTGCCATATTTTCATCAGCGCTGATACGGGGCCTTTACATATTGCGAATGCATTAAAGAAACCATTAATCGCGTTGTTTGGTACGACATCACCACATAGAACGGGCCCATATGGGGGCAGTCATGTGCATCTAATTATTTCCCCTACATCGAAGGCTACTCCAGAACAGCCACTGGTAGATGATCCAGATTGCATGGCTCAAATTCCAGTAGATGCGGTATGGGATGTATATTCTGAAATGTTGAGAAAGGATTTATGATGGAACTTGATTATAAACGCATTGTCGTAACCTTTCTCATGCATTTAGGTGATGTAGTGTTAACGACTCCATTTTTAGAGGTGTTGCGTAAAGCAGCACCTCATAGTCATATCACCTATGTGATTGATGAAAAGTTACAAGATGTGATGAAATACAATCCTTATATCGATGATTTGATTACAGTCGATAAAAAAGGACGTCATAATAGCATTAAAGGGTTGAATGAAATCGCTCGTCGCATTAACGACCAAGGTAGACCCGATATTGTTATTAACTTGCACCCTAATGAACGTACATCATACTTAGCGTGGAAAATTCACGGTAAGGTGACGACGGGAATGAGCCATTTTTTATTTAGACCATTTATGACGAAATATACCCGTCTTGATCGCAAGACACGTCACGCCGCTGATATGTACATAAACGTATTAGAACAATTAGGTGTCACTGACGTAGCCAATCACGGATTACATATCGAGACCTGCAAGGAATGGAATGATGAGGTATTCCATTTTTATGAAAGCCAAGGCGTTATGCCTCGTGATAAGATTATTGGTTTTAATATCGGCAGTGCAGTGCCTGAAAAACGATGGCCTGCAGAACGCTTTGCGGATGTAGCCGATTATTTTGGCAATAAAGGGTATAAAACGGTATTCTTTGGGGGTCCCATGGATTTAGACATGGTGAAACCTGTTGTAGAACAGATGAAAACAAAACCAATCGTGGCCACGGGTGCTTTCAAATTAGGACCTCTAGCAGCGGCTATGAAATGGTGTGACTTGCTCATTACAAATGATTCTGGACCTATGCATGTAGCTATTAGTCAGGGGGTTCCTATCGTAGCCCTTTATGGACCGTCAAATCCATTTTTCTATGGTCCGTATCAAGCAAAATCTATCGTACTTGAATCGATGGACCATTATGAAATTGGTAAAAGTATGAAACAGGTTATTACAGAAGGCAAGTACAAAGGTATTTCTGTTATTACCGAAGAACAAGTGATTAAGGCAGCTGAAACATTACTGCAGGAATCGTAAGTTATGGATTATATTATTTTTGATTTAGAGTGGAATCAACCATATAGCAACGACATTAGCTTTATGAAGCGAGCACGGATGCCGTTGACCGGTGAAATCATTCAAATCGGAGCTATTAAGCTCAACGAGAATTTAGAGATTGTGGATTCGTTCACAATGTATGTAAAACCTAAATATTTACCACATATGCATAAGCATGTGAAGGCCCTTACAGGGATCACCAATCAAGATTTGAATCGCGGTGTCCCATTTAGGGCGGCCTACAGTCATTTCGAACAATGGTGTGGCAAGGATTATATGCTTCTGTCTTGGGGCGCTGACGATATTCTCATATTGCGAGAAAATTTATTGCTCCATAAATTAAAGAGTATCGACTATGATTCTTGGGCTGATGCACAGATGATATACAGCTATCAACGATATGGTACGACACAACAGTACTCCGTAGCTCATGCGATGGAGGATTTACATATATCATCCGAAGAACTATCCGCTCATAATGCGCTGCACGATGCTATATTTACGGCACATATCTGCCAAAAGCTAGATTTGCCAAAAGCATTGTTGCATTATGATTCCATACGAAAAGAGGCGCCAAATCCTTTTTTATATCCACCGGGTTTGACCTTCTTTATGTACGATAACTTTCAAGAAAAGAAACGCATCGTTTATGATAGACGGGTGCGACTATCCTTTTGTCCTTATTGCCAAAGTCGGTTGGAAACGACACGTCCTGAACGGATACAAGGGGATAAGCACTTATCCATTGGCGTTTGTCCAAAACATGGAGAATTTGCCATTCAGTTAAAGGTAGGAAAATATACGATTAAGTCAGGAATTACCAAGTTTTATGTAATAAAGGTATTAAGTCATAGTACTGATGAAATCGGTAAACTATATATAGAAAAATCGGAAATTAACCGAGAGAAAGAGCGGCTCTATTATGAGCGCCGTCAAAAAGAATTATTAGAGAAATCAAAAGCATAACACACGATATATTGTGCTGTATGCTTATATAGAAAGGAATGAAATTATGGAACGTAAATATGCTTGGCATAATTATGATGATCAAACATTACAAGACGTGATGTCATTAGGGGATGCATATCGTCAATTTTTGGACAATGGTAAAACAGAACGCGAATGTGTCATTCAATCTGTAGAAGCTGCAAAAGAAGCTGGCTATGTTGATTTAAAAGACTTGATTAAATCTAACACGCCAATTAAAGCGGGCGATAAGATTTACTATACTCATATGGATAAATCTATTGCGTTATTTAATATCGGTACCGATGATTTGGACCACGGTATGAATATCCTTGGTGCTCATATCGATTCCCCACGCATTGACGTAAAACAAAACCCTCAATATGAAGATAGTAACCTAGTATTTTGGGACACACACTACTATGGTGGTATAAAAAAATACCACTGGGTAGCTATGCCACTTGCCATACATGGGGTTGTAGTAAAAACGGATGGTACACGCATCAACATTAATATTGGTGATAAAGAATCTGACCCTGTATTCTGTATTACTGACTTATTGCCTCACTTAGGGCAAGAACAAATGCAAAAGAATGCAGCAAAGGTGATCGAAGGTGAGGCTCTAGATCTTCTCATCGGTAGCCGTCCTGTTAAAGATGAAGAAAAGGAAGGGGTTACTAAATTTATTAATAACCTTCTTGAAAAAGAAGATGGATTCGTAGAACGCGATTTATTATCTGCTGAACTTGAAATTGTACCAGCTGGTAAGGCGCGTGACATGGGCTTTGATCGCTCCATGGTGTTAGCATATGGTCAAGATGACCGTGTCTGTGCTTACACATCCTTGGTGGCTATGCTCGAAGTAGATAAGGTAAAACGTACAACTTGCTGTTTATTGGTAGATAAAGAAGAAATTGGTTCCGTTGGTGCTACAGGTATGCAATCTCGCTTCTTTGAAAATGCGGTAGCAGAAATCTTAACATTGATGGGCAAACCTAATTCGGTAAATGTGCGCCGTACATTGGAAAATTCTCGTATGCTGTCCTCTGATGTTAGCGCTGGATATGATCCATTGTATGCTTCTGCCTTTGAAAAGAAAAATGCTTCTTACCTAGGTATGGGCGTCGTATTTAATAAATTTACCGGTTCTCGTGGTAAATCTGGTTCCAACGATGCCAATGCGGAATACATGGGCTTTATCCGCCGTGTAATGGAATCTAATAATGTAACATACCAAACAGCTGAACTTGGCAAGGTTGACCTTGGTGGTGGTGGCACCATTGCGTATATCATGGCACTATATGGTATGAATGTAATCGACTGCGGTGTTGCTGTTCTTAGCATGCATGCACCATGGGAGGTTACATCTAAGGCCGATATTTATGAAGCAAAACGTTGTTACGTGGCATTTTTGAATGCAGATGATGAAACAATCTAGTGTTATAGGGCTTTCACCATTGCTGAAAGTCCATGTTATGTGAGGTATAGGATGAAACAAACGGAATTAGGCGCTGCTATTGAGGCGGCAAAGGGAGAGGCAACAGAGGTTAAGACCGTAAAGGTCGATATCTTTGATATTCCTGAAACAAAGGCAAAAGAATATATCGCTACCCGCGAAGAGGTAGCAAAGGCTGCCATGGAGGTTATGAAACCATATTGTGTGACCGTTAAACGAGAAACCTTAGAGGAAGATGAAGGGGAAGCTGTGGTTGGCTATTATGTAACGGGAGAAATTTTAATGTGTGTCATCCTTGACCCATTTGAAGTGCCTGTTATGAAGGTGGCCTTAGATAAGGGGACACTCAAAGAATATATTTTAGCGGCTAATGAATTGACAGAGGATATGCTAGCTTCTCTAGATAAATAGTAAATCTGTTAGCATACAATATGTGCTCTACATAAGGACAAATGTAAAATACTTTAGTCTGATACATTGATGTAGTGCTCAAAGTTGTTTATAATAGAAGTATTATTATTTCGAATATAGGAAGGAAATCCCCATGAACTTTAAAAAAGGCATTGCCCTCGCGCTCACGGCGGCAGCATTGATGGCTTTCACAGGCTGTGGCACAAATGGAACTACATCTAATGGAGAATATAAGGTGGGTGTTGTACAACTCGTAGAACATCCTGCACTTGATGCGGCCAATAAAGGTTTTGTTGATGCTCTTAAGGAAAAGGGCTTATCTGACAAAATCACCTTTGACCAACAAAATGCACAAGCTGACCAATCTAATTTAAACAGTATTGCACAGCGTTTTGTATCTGATCGTAAAAATTTGATTTTAGCAATTGCTACGCCAGCAGCTCAATCCATGGCGAACGCAACTCACGATATTCCAATCTTGGGTACGGCCATTACCGATTACGAAGCTGCTAAACTTGTTAAATCCAACGAACATCCAGGTGGTAATGTATCCGGTACATCCGATATGAACCCTGTAGAGCAACAAGTTGATTTGATTTTGAAAGTATTGCCAAATGCTAAAACAATCGGTACGATTTATAGCTCTAGTGAAGTAAATTCTCAAATTCAAGTTGAAAAGATGAAAGCTTACGCAGCTACAAAGGGCATTAAGGTTGAGGAAGTTACTGTTTCCAATGTAAACGATATTCAACAAGCGGCACAAAACCTTGTATCTCAACGCGTTGATGCCATTTATGTACCAACAGATAATGTGGTAGCATCTGCTATGAGCAACCTTGTAGCGATTACCGACCCTGCAAAAATTCCTGTATTCGGCGGTGAAGATAACCACGTAAAAGGCGGTGCGGTTATGTCCTTGTCTGTAGACTACTACAAACTTGGTTACCAAACTGGCTTGATGGCAGCTAAGGTTTTAACTGGTGAAGCTAAAGTCGAAGACATGCCTATCGAAATGCAAAAAGAATTTAAATTAGTTGTGAATAAAGATAAATTACAAAAATTGGGCATCACCTTACCAGAGGATTTGATGAACAAAGCAACTATGATTTAGTACTTTACTGGTAAGGAGTTACACATGAACTGGAAAAAAGGTATTGCAGTGGCACTTAGTGCCATCACTGTTATGGCAATGGTAGCTGGTTGTGGTTCTAATACTACTACTGGTGACCAAAAGAAAATCGGCGTTATTCAATTAGTAGAACATCCATCCCTTGATGCTGCTAATAAAGGCTTTGTAGATGGTCTAGCATCCAAAGGCTTTAAAGATGGCGAAAATATTAAAATCGACCAACAAAATGCACAAGCTGACCAATCTAATTTGAATAGTATTGCTCAACGTTTTGTATCTGATAAAAAAGATTTAGTACTAGCGATTGCAACGCCAGCAGCTCAAACGATGGCAAATGCATCTCATGATATGCCAATCATGGGCACAGCTATTACAGATTATGTATCAGCTAAACTCGTTCAATCTAATGAACATCCTGGTGGCAATGTAACAGGTACATCCGATATGACACCTGTTGAAAAAGAGGTAGATCTTATTATCGCATTGGTGCCAAATGTAAAACGCATTGGTGCGATTTACACATCCTCTGAAATCAACTCCCAATTACAAGTTGAAAAAATGAAAGCTTATGCTGCTACAAAAGGTATTACTGTTGTAGAAGCTACCGTTTCCAACGTAAACGATATTCAACAAGCAGCAACCAATCTTGTAAATCAAGATGTACAAGCTATTTATACACCAACAGATAATGTATTAGCATCCGCTATGGCTAACCTAGCACAAATTACAGATGCTGCTAAAATTCCAGTATTTGCGGCTGATGAAGGCATGACAATGACTGGTGGCGTAGCTACATATTCTGTAGATTACTATAAATTGGGTTACCAAACAGGTTTGATGGCAGCTAAAGTTCTTTCCGGCGAAGCAAAGGTAAGCGATATGGCCATCGAAACTCAAAAGGATATTAAATTGACTGTCAACGAAGAACGTGCTAAAAAATTGGGTATCACAATTCCTGAAGCACTTCGCAAAGATATGAAATAAAAGAGGAGATTTTGATGTTAGATTTAGTGGTAGGCACCATAACAACAGGCCTTTTGTGGTCCTTGTTAGCGGTCGGTGTATTCATTACCTTCCGCGTTCTTGATGTGGCCGACTTGACTGTTGAAGGGACATTCCCAATGGGGGCGGCCATTTCCGCCATCTTGATTACAACTGGTATGAATCCAATTCTTTCTATCTTGATTGCTGGTGTAGGTGGCATGGCTGCCGGTGCCGTAACAGGTTGGATTCATACAAAATTAAAGATTCCTGCATTGTTAGCTGGTATTTTAACGATGATTGCTTTGTACTCCATTAACCTTCATATTATGGGGAAAGCAAACGTATCCTTACTTCGCATGGATACAATTTATTCAATTATTGGTAGCGTGCTTCATACACCAAATATGTGGTCTGCAGCCATTGTTGGTGTTATCGTAGCTGTTGTTGTATGTTTATTACTATTCTGGTTCTTCGGTACTGAAATTGGTACCGCATTACGTGCAACAGGCGTTAACCCTCAAATGATTCGCGCCCAAGGCGTGAACACAGATAATATGATCGTTCTTGGCCTATTGATTTCCAACGGTTTCGTTGGTATGTCCGGTGCGCTTATCGGTCAATTCCAAGGCTTTGCCGACGTAGGCATGGGTATTGGTACCATCGTAATCGGCTTGGCATCCGTTATCATCGGTGAGGTTGTATTCGGTACAAAATCCTTCGTACGTAGCCTCGTTGCCGTAGTACTCGGTTCCATCGTATATCGTATCGTTATCGCTGCCGTACTCTACATGGGTATGCCACCAAACGATTTGAAATTATTCACTGCAATTCTTGTTGCCATCGCGCTTTCATTGCCTACTTTGAAAGCCAAATGGCTAGCTCGCTAAGGAGGACACTATGTTAGAAGTAAAAAATATGGTAAAGACCTTCTTTAAGGGCACAATTAATGAAAAAACTGCACTACAAGGCATCGACCTTCGCTTAGAAGAAGGCGATTTCTGTACCGTAATCGGTGGTAATGGTGCTGGTAAAAGTACATTGCTAAACTCTATCGCTGGTGTGTTCCCTGTCGATGAAGGTAGTATTACCATCAATAATATTGATGTAACAAAAATGCCAGAATACAAACGTGCTAAATACATTGGCCGTGTATTCCAAGACCCTATGGTTGGTACAGCAGGCAATATGCAAATCGAAGAAAACTTGATTCTTGCTATGCGCCGTGGCAAAAACTTAGGCCTTAAATGGGCTTTCAAAGATAGCGAACAAGCATTCTTTAAAGAACGCCTTGCACTATTAGGTTTAGGCCTTGAAGATCGCTTATCTGCACGTATGGGCCTATTATCTGGGGGCCAACGCCAATCCATTACGTTGCTTATGGCTACTATGCTTCGTCCTGATTTATTACTCTTGGATGAACATACAGCTGCTCTTGACCCTAAGACAGCTGAAAATGTATTGCAACTAACTGATAAACTCGTTGCAGAACATAACTTAACAACCCTTATGATTACTCATAATATGCGCGACGCATTGCGCTTTGGTAATCGCCTTATCATGATGGACGCTGGTCGTATCATCTATGATGTAAAAGGGGAAGAAAAGAAAAAATTAACAGTTGCTGATTTGTTACAAAAATTTGAAGTAGCTGGCGAAGGTGCGTTAAGCGACCGTATGATGCTCGGTTCAAAATAAGTACCTAAATAATATATGGTCAAAAAAAGAGGGGAGATTATCCTCTCTTTTTTCATGAAAACCTTTACACTACGGGGATTATACTGTATACTTAACTAAGTCATAAGACATATCGTAAGCGAAGTATTCGAATCTCCAACGGTTACTTAAGCTTATCGGGATTATTATTTTTTAGGAGGTAACATTAATGTTAACTACAGAAGCTAAATTAGCAGTAATTAAAGAATACGCTACTCATGAAGGTGACACTGGTTCTCCAGAAGTACAAGTTGCGATTTTGACAAGCCGCATCACATACTTAACTGAACACTTGAAAGAACACAAAAAAGACCATCATTCCCGTCGTGGTTTGTTGAAATTGGTTGGTCAACGTCGTAACATGCTTGACTACCTTCGTCGTAAAGATATCGAACGTTACCGTTCCCTTATCGAACGCCTTGGTCTTCGTAAATAATAAAATTAGCCGTCCGTTTGGACGGCTTTTTTATATAAAAAATAGCTTAATTTAATTAGATGATATATAATAATAAGGTATACGTATAAGAAGATTTTTAGGAGGAATAGGAATGGAACAATTCCAAATGGACCTAGCTGGTCGTACGCTTACGATCGAGACTGGGGAACTTGCAAAACAAGCTGGCGGTGCCGTAATGGTTGGTTATGGCGATACACGCGTACTCGTTACCGCTACAGGTTCTAAAGAGGCGAAGGATATTGATTTCTTCCCACTTACAGTTGATTATGAAGAAAAAATGTATGCTATTGGTCGCTTGCCAGGTGGCTTTATTAAACGGGAAGCACGTCCACCTGAATCTGCCATTTTGAATAGCCGTTTGATTGACCGTCCTATTCGTCCATTATTTGATAAAGGTGTACGTAACGAAGTACACGTAGTGGCAACAGTTATGTCCGTAGATCAAGACTGTGATCCTGCCATCTGCGGTATGATTGGTGCATCTGCAGCATTGTCTATTTCCGATATCCCATGGGCTGGTCCTATCGCAGGCGTTCGCATGGGTCGTGTAAATGGTGAATTTGTTGTTAACCCAACAAAAGCTCAATTAGAAGAAACTGATTTAAACATCGTAGTAGCTGGTACAAAAGATGCTATCCTCATGGTTGAAGGTGGTGCTCAAGAGGTTCCAGAAGAAACCATTCTTGAAGTTATCATGGCTGCTCACGAAGAAATTAAGAAAATCGTTGCATTCCAAGAAGAAGTAAAAGCTAAAGTAGGCAAGGAAAAACGCGTATTTGAAAGTAAAGATGTACCTGCTGAAATCGCTGAAGCTGTTCGTGCGTATGGTCATGATAAACTTGATGCAGCAGTTCGTTGTGCAGATAAACAACAACGTGATGCACAAGAAACAGAAGTACGTGAAGACGTATTAGCACATTTCGCAGACATCTATCCAGATAACTTAGCTGATGTAAATAAAGCATTCGATGCGATGACGAAGGAAATCGTTCGTCATATGATCACTGTTGAAAAAATCCGTCCAGATGGCCGTAAACTTGATGAAGTTCGCCCAATCTCTTGCCGTACAGGTGTGTTACCTCGTACACATGGTTCTGGCCTATTCACACGTGGTCAAACGCAAGTATTGAACGTAGCTACTGTAGCTCCATTGTCTGAAAAACAAACTATCGATGGCATCGGTTTAGAAACAGAAAAACGCTATATTCATCACTACAACTTCCCATCCTTCTCCGTAGGGGAAACTCGTTCCTCCCGCGGTCCTGGACGTCGTGAAATCGGTCATGGTGCTTTGGCTGAACGCGCATTGGTACCTGTAATTCCTAGCGAAGAAGAATTCCCATATGCATTGCGTCTAGTATCTGAAGTATTAGAATCCAATGGTTCTAGTTCCATGGCTTCCGTATGTGGCTCCACATTATCCTTGATGGATGCTGGTGTGCCTATCAAAGCTCCTGTAGCTGGTATCGCTATGGGTCTTGTAACACAAGGCGAACACTACACAATCTTGACAGATATCCAAGGTATGGAAGATGCTCTTGGCGATATGGACTTTAAGGTTGCTGGTACAGCTAAGGGTGTAACTGCCATCCAAATGGATATTAAAATTTCCGGTTTGTCCCGTGAAATCCTTCACGAAGCATTGGAACAAGCTCATAAAGGCCGCATGCACATCATGGGTATCATGTTAGATACAATTGCTGAACCTCGTAAACAAATGTCTCAATATGCGCCACGCATCATTACAATGAAAATTGATCCAGATAAGATCCGTGACGTAATCGGTTCTGGCGGTAAAGTAATCCGTAGTATCATTGATGAAACAGGTGCAAAAATTGACATCGAAGATGATGGTACAGTATTCATTGCGTCTGTAGACCAAGAAGGTGCTGCAAAAGCGCAACAAATCATTGAAAACCTTACTAAAGAAGTTGAGGTAGGTGAAGTTTACCTTGGTAAAGTAACTCGCTTGATGGCATTCGGTACTTTCGTAGAAGTATTACCAGGTAAAGAAGGTCTTGTACACATTTCCAAACTTGCAAAAGAACGCGTTGAAAATGTAGAAGACGTTGTAAATGTGGGTGATGAAATTATGGTTAAGGTTATCGAAATCGATAAACAAGGCCGTATTAACTTGTCCCGTAAAGATTGTTTGAAATAAGAGGTGTTACATGGATATTCGTGGCTTTGAAGTAGTTTCTGCTTTTGAAGAACAAAATATCAATTTACCAACACGTAAAACCACAGAAAGCGCAGGCTATGATATTGAATGCGCTGAAGCTGTTACATTAGAACCAAATCAAGTAGTTCTTGTGCCAACCGGCCTTAAGGCTTTCATGGCATACGACGAATACCTTGCCATCCACATCCGTTCTAGCATGGCTATTAAACGCAAACTAGCACTTGTGAACAGCACAGGTATCATCGATAGCGATTACTACAACAATGAGGACAACGAAGGTCATATCATGATCGCCCTCCTAAACTTTGGTAACGAACCTGTTACCCTTGAAAAAGGCGAACGCGTTGCGCAAGGCATTTTCTCTAAATACCTTATCACCAATGATGACGATGCAACAGGCGTACGAACTGGTGGTATTGGTAGCACTGGGACTATGTAAACTACATACAATTCTGAACAGAATGGTGAAAGCCGCTCAACTTAGGTTGGGCGGCTTTTTTGTGTGTAAAAAATTACGTATAGGGTTAGATATACTAAAATTAATCCATAAGAAGATATTGTTTTACACAGTGTGTAAAACAATAATTGAATCGATATATTTGATGTTATATTTTCGATTTATATATTGGTATTCAATTTTTTTTATTTGTGATATGATATTTCATGAAGTAAAAATGAAGAATTAAATATACATGGGGATGTTAACATATTTTGGGGGAATTAGAAAATGAATACATCTGTAAGTAAATTAGCACGTTATATGGATGCTGGATTTCCTATTTTAATGTATAACACATATGATGAGCCTAATGCTGTTAATACATTAGCAAATTTGGATGATAGTAGGACTGTTATTCAATGGTCAGAAATAGGTATGGTAGTAAATGAATCAGATGCTAATGATATAACGTTAGATTCAATGTTGCAATTCTTGGTATCTACCGGTGGTGAGGATTTAAATTCTTCTATTGTTATTTTGAAAGATATTAGACATCATATTAGTAATCCAAAAGTTATTGGTCTTTTAAAATATATTGCTCAATTAATTACTACAGGTGGGGTTGAAGAGTGTACATTAGTTTTACTGGGGGAAAATATTGAATTACCAGTTGAATTAGAGCCATTCGTAACTATTATAGACGAGGATACTGTTAGGCCAAATGAGATAGCTTCATGTATTGAGAAATTTTGTAATGAACAGGATATTCCAGTTGATAATATATTAAAAGGAAAACTTGTTAATGCGTTTAGAGGTCTATCAAAGTATGAGATTGAAAATATTTTAGCCTTATCTTATGCAGATGATGGTGAAATTACATCTAATGATCTTGAGTTAGTGTTAGAACAAAAAAAACAAATTGTTAAGAAGTCTGGCGTTCTTGAGATGATTGCATTAGATGAAACGATGAATGATATTGGTGGTTTAGAAGTTTTAAAAGAATGGATTCAAAATAAGGCAAAGATATATAAAGATATAGATGCAGCTAAAGCTTTTGGTGTAGATATGCCAAAAGGGGTTCTAATTGCAGGTATTCCTGGTTGTGGTAAGTCATTAAGTGCTAAAGCGACTGCTAAACTTTTTAATACTCCATTGTTACGGTTAGATATGGGGCGCATTATGGGGAAGTATGTCGGTGAATCTGAACAAAATATGCGTAAGGCAATAAAGATAGCTGAGGATATCTCTCCGTGTGTTTTGTGGATTGATGAGATTGAAAAAGCTTTCTCTGGTGTTAGTGGTGGTTCATCTACAGGCGATATTACGAATCGATTACTTGGATCTTTTTTAACATGGCTACAGGAGAAGAAAAGCCAAGTTTTTGTTATTATGACTGCAAATGATGTGAATAAATTACCTGCGGAATTGATACGCAAAGGTCGACTTGATGAAGTATTTTTTGTTGAGTTTCCAAATAATAAAGAACGAGAGCAAATCTTTAAAATTCATCTAGAAAAAAGACGTCCAATAGATTTACCTAATATAGATTTAAATAAAATTGTTAGTAAAACAGATGGATATAGCGGTGCAGATATTGAAGGTGTTGTAAAAGATGCCATAGAATTAGCTTTCACATCCGAACGTAACGCAGTTACTACTGACGATATTATTAAATCTATTGATAATACACATTCATTAAAGGTTATCATGAGTAAATCCATAGATGACATGATTAAGATGTATAAAGAAAAGAAATTTAAGAATGCTTCAAAATAATGGAGGAATCATGGCAAATACTATTAATGTGAAAGCATTTGAAGGTTTACTAAAAAAAGCCACTAGCTCTTATGATAATTCTGTAAATAAATCAGGTGTATCTAACCAAGTATGGTTAAAGGGTTATTTTAAATCAGAAATGCCTGAAATAAGTGAAGAAGAGGCTGATGAACTTGCAAAGTCCAGTATAGAATCGTTAGAGCGTTATGAAAAAGCCCAAGATGATTATAAAAAGGCGAAATCCAATAATGTAAGTAGAAGTACATGGCTTAATAATACAATTTTAAAAGGTGGAGAAGCTTTTAGTGCTGAAAGATTCACGCAATATTTATCTGAGATTGACAGTACACTTGCAAGATGTAATGAGGATATGATTAATGTAGTAACTACACAAGCAGGGACTATTAATCAAAATCCTAATTTAGATGGGTTTATAGCTGAACAAGAGTTAGTAAATACATTTAATGCTAATGCATCATTAGAGAATTCTAATTTTAGAGCACGTGTTTTGCAACCAGAAGCAGGGCAAACATATGGTAAAAACTCTGTAGATATAGCTGTTGATGATAAGTTTTGGGGGCAAAAGAATATACAGCGTCACCAAGTGAAATTTGGTAAAGATGCAAATGCAACGGCTAGTATGGTAAATGATAAAAATTATAATAATCAACGTATATTAGTCCCTAAAAATCAAACTGATGTTGTTAAGTCTAAACTTAGTAAACAGAAAACAGTATCAGATCAAATTAAAACAGATGATGGTGTTTCTTCTGATGCGTTAAGCAAAAGACAAGCCAAAACATTGCAAAATAGGGCTCAAGATGGAAAATCTTTAAGCAAGAAGGATTGGAGTTATTACAAAAATAAACAATTGATTACTAATATTGGAAAACAAACTATGCTTGCTGGTGTTACCGGCGCAGCATTGGGAGCTTCCATTCAAGTTGTAGGAGATTTGTTGAATGGTAATGATGTTAAATCTGATAAAGTTATAAAAACTGCATTTGTTACAGGTGCAGATTCGGGTGCTAAAGCTGCGACAACAGGAGCACTTGTAGTTGCAACACGAAAAGGCATGTTACCAATAGCTAAGAATACTTCTGCTGCATCATTAGGATTAGCTGGAGCGATAATTATTGAAAATGCAAAAGTATTATATAAATTAGGGAATGGAGATATTACACCTATAGAAGCGGTTGATGGCATGGGCGAAGCTACTACAATTGGTGTGGCAAGTCATTTTGGTTTTTTGTCTGGTGCTGAATTAGGTGCAACATTAGGATCTATTGCCCCTGGTATTGGTAATGTTATTGGTGGTATTGTTGGTGCTATCGCAGGGTCAGTCGTTGGAAAGGCAGTATATAATGGAGCAAAACGAATTGCAAAATGTGCGTTAAGTACTGCTAAATCAGTTGGCAGTGCAATTTGTAGTGGTGTTAAATTTGTAGCGAAGGCTTTAAATCCATTAAACTGGTTTTAAAAGGTAATAAGATATATGGCTAAAAAAATAAAATTTCCATTAGAGTTTTCTAATGGTGTAAAAGTTAGAACTTTGGAAGAATTGCAGGAATATGCTGATGTTGAAACTATATTGAGATATTATCATAATGAAAAATTAAAAATATGGTTAGAAGCACGTGATTATAATGATATAGTATCCCAGATTATCTCAATAGATACTACTGATACATCCTATGTTAATACATTATGCAATATTCTTGGTATAGAGTATGAAAATCTAGATGTAGAAGTACATGAGATTCAGAAAAATGAAGAAAAGTTAAATCGATTGCGTCGTTTAACATCTGATGAAAATATATTAGCTAATGTAGAACATATAGTATTTAATCAACAAGAATTAGATGAAGTAGTTATTCAGAAGCCCGAACTAATTTATTTATGTGCTGATGAAAAGCAAACTTATACTATCAATAAAGAAATCAAAAACATTAGATATGTTGGGCTGTTTGGTAAACCAAGTATTCAGGTTGAAGCCGAGAATATAAGAGAATTATTTGATATTGGAATTAAATTTAAAGACGTTGTATTGCCAGCACATTTACAAAAAGGGGTAAGAGCTGAGGTTGAATATAAAGGTGCTAATCTTGATGTTGATGTAAATAAAATTAATGCTGAAAAGTTACATAAAGTGGTTCAAGCGAGTTTTATTGATTTTATTTATGACTCTGATTGTAGAACACATAAATTAAAGGATAGTATAAATAGTATTATTCCTGTTAGTACAATAGATTTATTTATTAGATCAAATAAACTGAAAGCAATAGTTAAAAATAAACTTGGAGAAAAATAAGATGGGAGATATTCAAGAAAATAGTAGTTTAGAATCATTTCGATATCGTGTAGGTTTGATGCAAGAATGGTTTAAATTTTATGACAATAAGAATAGACATAAAGATAGTGTTTATTTTGATATAAATATATTTACTCCAAGTTGGTGCTATGAAAGTAATAATGAATTTATATTAGTAATATTAGAGGAATTATCTCCAAAGAAAACTGTAAGGAGATATGGTCTTGGGACAATTAGAGACGATATAAAAACTGATATTTTATCTATTAAAGATTTAATTATTGGGAAGCAATGTAGTTTATATAGTAAAAGATTAGGGGAGTTGCCAACTGATGTAAAAGACAAACCCTATCAATTTAGTAACCGTAACATTGGAAAGTATGAATATGTTTTAATATTTTGGTGGCTAGTTATTTTAGCATTAGATGATTCCTTATATGAAAACTATTTGGATTATGTGGCTGATGTAGCTGATATATTCGGTTTCACTGAAACTATGATGGATGATTGGTGTGAAGCATCGATATATTGGTTAAATGGGAATGAAATTAATAATGGAGCTAATCTAAATTTGAAAAGTACAGAAGGTATCAAATTCTTTTTAAATAAGTAAGGTATTTAATGGAAGAGTTATTTTTGAAATGTTATAGCTGAAAAAGAGGATAAATGGATGGATATAGTAAAGGAAAATACTAAATTAGATAATTTTAGAGTTAGGATTGGTGAATTACAACATGTATTTGATAAATATCATGAATGTAGATTACATGAATCATATTTTTATCATAATATCTTTACTCCTTCTTGGATTTATGAAAGTGAAAATGAATATGTAAAAATAATTTTAAGTGAGCTTGATCCATTAACTTATAGTGATTATGGGATTAGAGTTGAAAATATAGATAAATATGATAATTTTCTTGACTTAGTTTCGTGTGTGTATGGTAAAAATGTTTATATGAAAAGTATAAATAAATTGCCACGAAAGGACGTTCAATCTTATTCATATTGTTCTTATAGCAAGAATAATAGTGGTGCTAAGTATCATACATATAAATTGATTTTTTGGTGGTTAGTAGTACTAGCACTTGATAATAATTTATATAATAAATATTTAGATTATGTTGTAGATGCTGCCGATGTATTTGGTTTTACAGAAGATATGATTGATGATTGGTGCGAAGCTGTAATTTATTGGTTGAATGGAAATGATATAAATAAGGATTGTAATCTAGAACTGAAAACGAAAGACGGAGAAATTTTCTTTTTGGATAATTATATATAGAATATATTAAATTTGTTTATAAGGAGATAAAGGTACTATGATTTACCTTTATCTCCTATCTTAATATAAATGCTAATATATGAATTTAAATCAATACGATACACTATTGAAGATAATGATTGAGCCACATGATTATATATACGTTTATATTTGTATGTTAGTGAAGTGATATCAATTTCTTAAAATATAAATTAATGAAAACTTTATGAGGATGAAAGGTTTTCGTGATAATATGTGAATATATAGTTATATTTTTATCGTATCGGATTACATGGTTTAGGCCTTATGAATAATATATTAATCTCGAAATCTTTAAAATATATTAAGGATGTAAAAAAGAAGAAAGTTATTGTAATTGGTGATATTTTATTAGACAAATATACATATGGTAAAGTGTCATCTGTATCTACTGGTATTAAACTACCTATAATTGAAAAACATAAGACAATATATAATTTGGGTGGAGCTAGTAATGTCGCTGCAAATTTAGCTGATTTTTATAATGAAACCTATTTATTGGGAATTATCGGAAATGATTACTATGCATCAATAGTTGATAGTTTATGTCAGAAAAATAGCGTGATGTTACTATCACAGAAATTAGATAATACTAATTTAAAAGAGCGGATTTATATTGATACACAACAAGTTATGCGGTTAGATAATAATATAAAATCATGTTCGTATGATAGTGATTTACTTAATAAGTATTTATATCAAAAGAATCCAGATATAGTAGTTGTTGTGGATTATTTATATGGTTGTATTAATCAAAAAGTAATTGATACGATACAAAATTACTGTATTTCTAATAATAAAAGCGTTATTGTTCACTCTAGAGATTTAAGTAGATATAAGATAGCTAAAGAAACAGTATTATTCTTAAATAAAGAGGAGTATTCGACGTATAAATATAGTTTAAATATTTCAGATCAAGATATAACTAATAGACGAATAATAACTGAAGGGGCAAATGGAGTTACTTATATAGATTGTTATAAAAAAATACATCAGAAACAGTCTTTAGTGAACCCTATAAATGTATCGGGCGCCGGAGATTCAGTTTTAGCTACTGCATCAATAATTGAGTGTTGTGGTAAATTTGATTTTGATGAATTAACATTACTCAATGAAGTAGGAGCTTTAGCTGTACAATCTAAAGAAACGTATATATTAAATAAGAACGATTTGATTAGTAAAGTGCTTATGTCCGTGCATAAAGATGAGAGTTGTCGAAAATTATGTAGCTTAGATCAGCTTAAGGTGGTTTTAAGTTATTTAGATGCTACTAAAATCAATTTATTAGTAATTGAAAAAAACATACTAGCACAATTAAATCATTTAGAAAGATATTTGAAATCAAGGGCTTTTAATATTTTGCTTATTCAAAAAAATAATGAATATTCCAGAATAGAGAGAGAAATTATTAAGATATTAGCTTTAATAGATTCTATAAATATAATAGTTTATAGTGAACCTATTGAATGTAAGAAATGGCTAGAAAATATTAGTCTACATAATAATATTAAGGTTAGGTATATTGGTTAGGTTTTATGAATAATATTACTTTTTGTAAAGTGTTCACTCCAGGAAGATTGTGTTTATTAGGAGAACATACAGATTGGGTAGCTTTAATATCAAAAGATAACTATGGACAAGCTATCATTTGTAATCTGAATTTAGGTATTTATTTAAGAGGTTGTAAATCAAACCAATTTTTTTACAAGCTTGGTAGGAAGTCAATTCATTCAGATAAAGAAAACTTAAAAAATTATATTAATGATGATTTTTTTTCTTATGTTATAGCAACTTTCTATGTGTTGTCTAATCGTTATTGCATTCCAGGAGTATATATAGACTGTTATAAGATGACATTACCAATGAAAAAAGGTTTATCTTCTAGTGCAGCAATATGCGTAGCTATAATAGATTTATGTAGTAAAATCTATAATTTGAAAATCCCTTTAAAACTTCAGATGGAGCTTGCTTTTGAAGCTGAAATATTAACAGGATCTAAGTGTGGGAAAATGGATCAATGCTGCGCTTTAGGAACTGGTATATATGATTTAAAATTTTATGATAATAATATTGTTATTAATCCAATTCATGTTCCATCTAAATTGATATTTGTATTAGTAGATTTGAATGGCAATAAAAATACCACAAAGATTTTAAGTGACTTAAATAGAGCTTATGTTGGAGATAAAGGTGTTTTAAATAATTCTATAAAGCAATTTCTCAATCAAATTAGTAATTGTTATGTTGATCAAGTTATAGAGAGTTTAAAAAGTAATGATATAAAAACGGTAGGCCAATTATTAAATGAGTATCAAATGTTATTTGATGAACATTTAACTCAATATTGTGATGAACTAAAAGCCCCTTTATTACATAACTTTATAGATTGCATGAGACATCATAGTGATGTTTTAGCATGTAAAGGAGTGGGATCACAGGGGGATGGTTTTGCCCAAATATTATTAACAGATAAAAATAAGGCAAGAGAGATAATTCAGTTTATTAAACAGAAATATGGATATCAATGTTATTTAATTACTAGTGAATAGTATGGAGGAACGATGGACGGTTTAGATGAATTAAAATTAATATTGGATTGTATTTATAATGAATCAACTGTAGGTGAGCCATTGATTCCTTTTTTTTCATTTGAGGGACTACCTGGTGCAGGTAAGACGACGCAGATTAAATTAGTTTCTTCTGAGTTAACCAAAATATATGGAGAATGTGCATATATTGATTTGCCTACAAAGTCTGGAATTGGGCAAATATTAAAATCTGTTTATACCAATAAGGAGATTCATTGGAATGATTTGAGAATGAAATGTCCTTGGTTTAATCCGATTATGATTACATTGGATTTACATTTAGCATTAAAAAAAGCAGCATTATCAGGTGCAAAGTTTGCATTAATGTCTCGAGGAATACTTTCAACATTTTACTATAATTTAGATGCTTATGGTGATTCGGAGATACAGAATTGGAAATTGCTAGAAAATCATTTAAGTGGGTTTTACAAACCAACTGCTATTATTTATATGGATTTGCCTATTGAAGAAGCTCATAATAGAGTAGTGAAAAGAAACAGAGGACCTCTTAGACAAATGGATTCAATAGATCAAATGCATGAGGATCAATATAAATTAAATGAGTTTCTACATAGACTTAATGCTATTCCTACTCATTTTATTGATGCTGCAGGATCACAAATTGAGGTAACTAATAGAATCGTAAATATTTTACAGGGGTATTTAAGTGGTAAAGGTTATAGAAAAACAATATAATTCTTCAAACTATCCTTTAATGCTATTTCAATGGAATGATTTACCTAATTATATAGTTAGAGTAATTGAAGAGTTAAATGCTTTAAATAAAGTAATTATTAGGGGTGGATTAGCATATATATTATTAACAAAAGATTTTGTGTATCCCTTAAAAGATATCGATTTTATAGCAGATTATTCTAGTAAACGTGACATTATAAAAGTATTACAAGTAGCAGATATAATTTATCTGAATAAAAATCGATTCGGTGAAGATGTGATTACAGCATTTTGGAACATTAAAGGTAAATATATAAAACTAGATGTTTTATTATGTAAAAATCTCCCTTGTATTGAAAAAATTTTTTACCATAAAGAATATTTGGTAATGGCACCAACACCATTATTACTTAATAAGCTAAATAAAATTATTCAAAAAACGTTTAGGAATCATAATGATTATAAAACATATAGACATTATTTAGTTGCTAAGAATTTGGTTAAATATATGCTTGAGAATAATATATTTATGATAGATTCTGATGTAAAGTTTATTGTTGACAATCAGAATAAAATTAAATCTATATTGGAAAACATAATATCAAGTGAAGATATAGAACTCTTTGAAAATAGTTTAAATATTTTGTGCTACAGGAGTAAGGATGAAAATTTTATTTTGTCAACTTAGAAATCATGGAGATATTATTCGAATTTTTCCATTAATAGATGCAATTAAAAAACAATACCCTAATTGGATCATTGGATTTACTTGTTTTAAAGAGATGGTAGAGTTATGTAAATTAAATACTAATATAGATATAATCATTCCACAGCCTAGATTAAAACCGGTAATCGATACTCAAGGAGAAACACGAGTTCTTGATTGCAGTATATTTACTTCAACTATAGAAGCTGTTAGGAAAGAGAACTTTGATTTATATGTAGATTTACATGGCGTATTTCAAAGTGCTTTATTTGGAAGTCTTTCCAATATCAAGAAACGTCTTGGAAGAAGTGGTGAAACGACAAAAGATGGTGCTAGTTTATTTTATACTGATATAGCATCGATAGTGGATTCTGAAATTAATAGAATGGAACGACATTTTAAAATTATTAATCATATATATCCAGAAATAAAACCAATCATCAAACAAAGACCGAAATCGAGAACAGTTTTGATATTTCCTGGAAGTAGTAAGATGGGCGTTCTAAAACGATGGCCAATAGAATATTACATAAAGTTATCTAGAATGATTACAAATCATAAAGTTATATTTGTACTAGGGCCGGAGGAGTTGGATCTTTACGATATATTAGTAGAGAATAATATTAAGAATATTATTATTAGTAATAATTGGCAGGAGCTAGATAAAATTTTAGCTGATACTACTTTAGTAATTGGAAATGATTCCGCATATATTCATTTTGCTGTTTGGCGAAATGTAGCTGCAATTATGATTTGTGGTCCACTATCTCCTGTTGTTAACGGAATATGGAAATATGGACAAGGTAGCACTGTTTTTAATGAAAAGCGTTGTAAATGTAAGTATTTATGGCAAGGAAAATGCGATAATAATCATATTTGTTTAGATTTAATTGATGTAGATAGTGTATTTGAACAGGTGAAGTTATATATATGATGAATTATAAAGAATTTTTTCCATTATTAATGCATAACCAAGAATTAATATATCTTGATTATGCAGCTACTACACCTACGCCACAGTGTGTCATTAATAAATGGGTAGATTATCAGGAGAATATAGGGGTAAGTGCTTTTAGAGGTGATGGTACATTATCTAAATTAGCACAAACAATATTTGATGATAGTATCTCTACAATATTGGATTTTTTTGATGGAGACAACCAATATGAATTAATGCTTACTAAAAATTCCACAGAAGCAATTAATTTAGTTGCATTAGGCTTATATGATTTTATTTCTAGAGGAGATATTGTGGTATTAGGGCCTTATGAACATCATAGTAATTATTTGCCTTGGATAAATCTTTGTCGTACTAAAGGTGCAATATTAGTAGAGTTACCTTTATCTAAAGATGGATCTATTGATTATCATTTTATAGATACTTTGGAGGCAAATCGAGTAAAGATTATATCTTTATCACTTACATCAAATGTTAACTCATATAATTTGGATAAACTAACTTTACAGTATTTTCGTCAAAAGACAAATGCAATGATTTTTTTAGATGTATGTCAGTCAATAGGGCATCAGAGTGTTTCTTTTTCAAACTTAGCTGCAGATGGTTATTTTTTATCTGCCCATAAAATGTATGGTCCAAAACAAATTGGTGCAGCAGCAATAAATAAGAAAATTAGTAAGTTAGTTAAGCCCATTTTTTGGGGTGGAGGCATGGTTTGGAGTGTTCTTGGTCAAAACCTTAAAGCTCATGAGCACGAAAGAAAGTATTTACCAGGGACTTTTGATATAGGTCTATTAGCTGGATGGGCTACCGCATGTAAATTTATGAGTAGTATTAATCTAAATCAAATAATGAAACATGAGGATAAATTATGGGAGTATGTAAATAAAAAAATTGATAATTCAAAGATTAGCATTATCAATAAAGGTAATAATGGGCATATAGCTTTGTGTTCGATGGACATAAAGAATATACATGTACATGATATGGGTGAAATTATGGCTAATAATAACATTATTATTAGAACAGGACATTTATGTGCGCAAAATGTGCTTAATAATTTGGGGTTAATTTCTGTTCTACGATTTTCCTGGGGAATTGCAACAACTGAATCTGATATAGATAAATTTTTTAATGTACTTTATGAGGCTATATAATGAATAAGAATATAATTTTAGCACCTGAGAGTGTTATTGATTCAAATGGTGTAGCTTGCGGTGATCATTTAGTTATAAACTCTTATGTTGAGGATTCTAATTTTTATTTTTCTTTTCATGGTCAATCATGTAATTTAGCAATGTCTGTTGCAAAGGACTTAGAATTAAAACTTTCAGGAAAGAATATTTTACATGTAAAAAAAGAAGTTCAAACTATTATCGATAATAATTATTTTAGTTATAAAAAGTTATTTCATATCCAGGATATAAATCGTCATGGCTGTCTTAGTTTACCTGTTGAGCTGTTATTAAAAGCTGTAGAGAAAAGTAGTATAACAATAAATAGTTGTGATAATAATCATGGTATTAGTTTGGCTTGTGACGCTTGTGTCTCTACTAAAAATTTTCAATGGAAAAATGAATCAAAAGTGGCTCCAACTATTAATAGGGCTAGAAAAATTGTTTCAGGAATAAATGGTTTAGATGATAGTAGAGAAATTCTTTTTCAGAAATTAGGACTATGTATATTATCTAAAGAAGAACAAAAAATATTTTTAGAAAATCTAACCACTATATCTGATGAAGATATGAAACTTATAAAAAAGCTAAGACTGGCTGTCCCTTTTTATAATAATGCAAATAAATATGACTTAAAATTAGATAGTAAGATAATTGAGTTAGCCGTAAAACAAATTGTAAGTTTAAATATTGCTAATACAGAGATTAATATTATAGATGATTATATTAATAATAAAAAGTTAAAAGTTTCAAAAGTAAAGGGCGGAGTAACTAATACATATTATCCTAAAGATACTTATAGAGTGCATATGGATTTTGATTATCTAGCATACAATTTTGATGATGCATATAACTTGATTAACTTTTTAGTACAAAATAGAGGGTTTAAATTTTCATTTAATGGCTCAGTTCCATTTTCATTTAAAGCAGTATATTTTAAAGCTGAAGAAGTTTTAAATGGTCATATCCATTTAGAAAAAATATTACAGAATAAATATCAAGTAATCGTGGATATTAATATGGGCGGCTTTCCATTAGGAAGAACCCAGTTAATTCCATTTACACCAAAAGATGGTTTATCGATAGAAGAAGTCTCTTGTATAACTATATCTCATGTATTTAAACATGAAACAGTATACATGAAAGATATTAATGACTTATATTATATGCTGCAAAATAAAAATTTTAATTGGAAGTATTTTAGAGATCTAATTTCTTATTATGAACTGACAGATTACTATAATTATATCTATCATTTTTTATCTAAAAATGCTGATTTTCCTATAAAAAATTCTAGTAATAGTTTTCATAGTTCTTTGAATAGAAAATTGAGTATGTGGCCGTATTCTTTTAAAAGTCATTTTTATTTGAAATTACTTCTTTTGTGCACAAATAATAAAAAAATATTTGGATATAAAAAAGGAATTGAAGAAACTGTTCAGCAATTATGTAATAATATGAATCTGCTTGATAGTCATAAATACAGAAAAATATGTAATTATATGAACACTAGAGTTTATTTATATCCAATATTATTATTTAACAATCTTTTGAGAAATATAAAACCTAATAATCTTATTGAGTATATTGATCTAAATATATATAAATATAAAAATTTATTGATCTTACCGATTGGTATTTTTATGCTTCAAGATGGAAATGAATCAATTACTCATCATAAATTAAATCAGGAAATATCTGAACTTATTGAGATCTTAGGAGTGGATTTAACTAATTGTGATTTTGATTTTTATATTGAATCAAGAAAAGATCTATGGTTGTACTAGAGGAATGTATGAATAAATTATGTTTGGTTACATATACAAGAAAAAATGAAGTATATACTACGCATTTAGATAGACTGGCTTTAGAGCTCTACCATATATATGGTAACGGTTTTAAAGTAATTATATATTGTGAGGAGTTTTTTGATTTACCTAAAAAGCCTTATCATATTCAATTGATTAAATATCATGGTACTAAATATAAGAAACTATTACATTTATTTAGTATTGATCAATCTGAATACTTTATTAGTATTGATAATGATATAACACCTAATACACATGACATTAAATCTTTTTTAGAGATAATGATTAAAGAAAATTATTCTATAGGTTGGGGAAAGATTAATATTTCCAAATATTCTAATGTATGGGAGTTAATGGTTTTAATAGATAAGGTATTATCTCATAATATTATTAGACCAACTTTATGGAAATTAAATACAGGTATAAGTATACCTGGTCAATTTTTTTGTTTAAAACGTAGTATTTTTGATAGTAAATTATTGAATACTGATACATATTTAGATGATTTAGCAATTGGTTTATACGTTAGTAAATATATTGATAAACGCTATATTTCAGATAAGATATTAGGAAGTGAAGCCCCTAATAATACTTTTATGGGGTTAGTTTTACAACGATGGAGATGGGGAATCGGTTATTCAACATTATTATTGTCGATTTGGGATAATAGTAGTTATAGAAGACGATTATTGATTCATGGATTTGCTTACCATTTTTTATGGATTATAATCTGGTTTTTATGCTATATCTTCTTTGAAATAAATATTATTTTAGGATTAATATATTTAGGAGTAATTTCATTCATTATTTCTAAGCCTAAAAATCTAGTTTTTTATTCTGTTATCTATGAAATAGTATTTCCAATCTTTCATATTGTATGGGGAATTAGTGTAATTAATACGATAATTAGGGGAAGAAAACATAATGAATGTTTATAGTTCAACTTATATATGTAAAAAAGAAACATTATTAAAGTCTTTAATATTGGTTAATGGTGTTGAATTCACTAGTAAAGCTTTAAACAATGCAGCTCAATCAAATGCGAAACAACAAAATTTAGTTTATAATATGCCAATTGCTTCTGATAGGTATAGACCTCAAGAACTAAATATTAAAAATAGTATTGATGGTTATGAGGTGGTTGTTTCTTGTGTTGCCTCTAATGGTATAACATCTCCAGTGCTCATTGATGTTAATGAAGATAATAAGTTATTTGCTAGATATAATAACGATTTAATTCCGAATATAGAATTATCGTTTGTTCAAACTCCAAGTTATTATAACAATAAACTTTCTAATAATATTAATGTTACTAATTATATTACTGCCTGTGGATATGATGAATTAAATATAATTCCTTGGAAAGGATGTAATATTTCTGATGGGTGTCTTTTCTGTGGGATAAATAATTTTATTCGATTAGAGGATATATCAGCTCAGAAGATTTCTAAGGGGCTAGTTACTTGGGATAAATATAAACAAGAATATATTCCTAATTTATTGGAAGCGCTAGATATAGCGATTGAATCTGAATGTTATGATGAACACCTTCATGCCATTATGATTAGTGGAAATCTATCAAATGATAAGCTAGATGAACAGGCTCAAATTTATTCAGAAATAGCCAAATCTATTTCTCCAATATTAAAAGAACGTGCAACAGAGGGGCTTGTTGCGGTAATATCACCGCCAAATAACTTAGACAATATTGATCTTATGAAAAAGTCAGGAATAGAGAAGGTTGTTTTTAATCTTGAAGCAATTACGCCTAAAGGATTTCAACATTATTGCCCAGGCAAAGCTGCTTTGGGGCGTGAATATTTTATTGATAGATTAATTTATGCAGTAAATATTTTTGGCAAAGGAAATGTTTGGACAAATTTGGTTGTTGGTTTAGAACCAATTGATGAGGTTTTATCTTATTGTAAAAATATCATCGATAAAGGCATCGTTGTAAGTGGTAATGTATTACACCTAGATAAAGGGAATAAATTAGATTGTAATGTACCGGACCTTGATTCTGTATTAGACTTTTATTATCAATTGAATATACTAAATAATACGGAATCTTTCAATCCTTTTTATTGTTCCAAAGCTTTAAGAACGAGTTTAACTAATGAAGCTTTTGATTCTCGTATTATATTGAGGTAGTATTATAATGAAAATCGCTTATTTAGGAACTAGTGCGGCTGAAGGTATTCCCGCTTTGTTTTGTCATTGTGATGTTTGTAAATATGCTAGAAAACATAAAGGTAAGAATATTCGTACTCGATCACAAGTTTTAATTGACGATACTATTCTTATAGATTTTGGTCCAGATACTTATATGCATTCACTACAATATGATATTTCACTAGCTGATATATACCATTGTTTAATAACACATACACATGATGATCATCTTTATGTAGAAGATTTAAGGGCTCGTAGAAGAAGTCGTGCAAACTTAGATTTAGGCACACCCACATTAACTGTTTATGGTGGTAGAGGTGTTAAAGAGGTTTTAAAGCCAGATGATAATGGTTTTGTAACAAAAGATAAAAGTATTTTCTATCAACCAGTTTACGATTATAGTCCTTTTTATATCGAGGATAAGTATGAGATTATACCAATTTCAAGTATTCATAATACAACGAATCCTTTAGTTTATGTTATTCGAAAGGATGATTCTGTTTTTTTATATGCCCATGATACAGATGTTTTGTCGGAAGAGTCTTTCTTATATTTAAAATCAAAAAATATACGATTTGATGCAATTTCTTTAGATTGTACTGAAGGTATTAAACATATTGATTATCCTGGTCATATGAATTTTGAACGTATGAAAATAATGTGTGATTTAATGAGAACATATAATTTGATTGATTTAGATACTAAGATTATCGCTAATCATTTTTCTCATAATGGTTTAATTAGTTATGATGATGCTGTTATTAAAGGGAACGAACTGGAATATATTATTTCATATGATGGAATGATTTTAAATATATGAGGTATTTGAATGAAATTAATAATTTTTACTGGACCACCTGCTAGTGGTAAAAGTTCATTATCATCAGATATTGCTAAGGATCTTAAGATAGATTGTATATCTAAAGATCTATTTAAGATGCATTTATTTGATAAGTATGGTTTTAAAAGTCATGATGAGAAAAAATTACTAAGTATAAAAGGTGAAGCGATGATGTATCGTGTTATTAAATTTTATATTAGTAGAAATAAAGACTTAATCATTGATAATAATTTTAAAGAATTTGATACTTTGCGTTCACTTTTAAATACAAATAATCAAATAGAGTTATTCTGTGTTGTTTGTATGGCAGATTATAAAATATTAGCCACACGGTATAATAAAAGAATACAGGAAGGGAAAAGGCATCCAGGCCTATCTACTACAAATTATTTCCCATATATCACTGGTATTAGCATTTTGCATAAGCCTATAACAGAAGATGATGTAAGTAATATTCAAAAAAATGTTTTAGAAAATTCTGTAGGAGATAATGTACTACATTTAAATACTAATCATATCGAAACTGATTACATTAATTTATATAATCAAGTGAAAAAATATATTAGTAAAGGGGAGGCTGATTTAATTGAACTTTGATCATATATTAAAATCAATTAACCCTAATGTGATTGCAATGCTTTCAGGCGGTAAAGATAGTATCGCCTCTGTGGTTATGTTAAAAAAAGCAGGTGTACCTGTTACTGCCATTCATTTTATTCATAAATGGGGAAGTGAGATACCAACAAATGAAGCAAAGCGTATATGTAAACAGTTTGATATTCCACTAATTATTTATGATTTTACAAAGGAGTTTTCTGAAACTGTAATTGGCTATCAAGCTGGAAGACCTTGCTTAATATGTAAGAAAACAATGTATTCTATTTTGTTAGATTATCTTTCATCCCAAAAATATGGATGGCTTTGTATCGGTGATAATGCTAATGATCGAACTACAATAGCTAGAATTAAAGACTATATATCAAACAATAAGTTAAATGAGAGTCTTAAATTTAACACATACTGGGGATCAGAAATGGGAATGGTTTTACCGGCTAGTATATCTGTAGTTAGACCACTTATTGATTTAAGTATAAATGAAGTAGAATCTTTTTTATCTCAAGAAGGTATAAAAGTTAAAAGAATTAATTCAACTGGTGACAAGTATTTTGAATATCATAGAGAGGGGTGTCCAATCCAATTTGCTGATATAGGTGTAGAGTTAGATGAAACACTTTTTTCAGATTTAAAAATCTATAATGATGCGATTACTGATTTTGCAAGAAAAAACAATATTCTAGCGTCTATTCATATGCCGTCAACATTTATAATAACTATTCCTACTGGCTATGAGACAAAGGCAATTAAATCATTACAAGAAAAAGGATTACATGTTAATGAATTGGCTAATTCTTCAAGTGTGGATTTTCAAAGCTATCATTCTCATATTTACGAACTAAATTCTGGTTTAAATAATTCTATAGTATATGAAAAAATTTTCAATAGGTTGAAAGAACGCTTAGAATTATTTGGTCAATGTAATCATATTTATCAGAATGATAATCAAATATCTTGTTCTTACAAAGATAAGAATAACCAATTGAAAGTTTATTTTGACTTTGATACATTGACTGCAGATATTGTATATAGTTTTTCAGATAATAGTACCGCTAGAATTGAAATAGAGTTATTTGACAATTTAATGCTTGAATTATTTAGGACAAGAAAATATAAAGTCTCAAAACTATGATAGAACTTAAAACAAGCAGCGTTAAAATAAATGAAATAGTAGAAAGGCCATGGGGATATTATCGTGTTTTAGAATGGCAAAAGAATTATGTTTTAAAACATATTGTTATTTCAATCAACTCTAAAATTAGCTTACAATTGCACTTATTAAGAAACGAATTGTGGTATGTATATAGTGGTACTGGTCTAGTAACTTTGAATGATTTGAAGTTTATTATTTGTCCAGATAATATAATATTAATACCTAGAAATCATATTCATCGTTTAGAAAATATATCTAATACGCCTTTACAAATTCTTGAATTACAAGAGGGTGACTATATTGATGAAAATGACATTATAAGGATTGATGATGCTTATGGGCGAGTGTAAGATGTAAATCTTATATTTATTTGTACCATGAATAATTTTATAGACATGTCATTTTATATATTATATTTGTAATCATTTTAATACTCAAATCTTGTTTTAAAATATAAAGGTATACTATATGAAAACAGATGTTATTAGAGGCGCTCTTGAAAGTGTAATAAAGAAGAACCCAAATAATACAAGGAAGTAGTAAAAATATATTTTTTCTAATAGAAATAAAACCGATATTCAGCCTAAAGATGTGTATCATTTATAATGGAATTTATCACCCTTATAGTCAAAGCCACCCAACAAAAGTTTGGTGGCTTTTTGTGTGTAAAAAAATACGCATTTTCATTAATATAATGTTCTTATCAACTATAGTAAAATTAGTTAGAAAGAATTAAAATATAAGATGAAATATAGATGAAATTAAATAATATCATTTCATATATTTTTTCTATAGAGCTAAAAATGTAAGGGGATATCATGAGTGATAAGAAAAAGAAAAAAGTTTTATATTATAGTCAAAATGAAACGATAGCTCATAATGATAAATTACTTAGGTTTAATGGCAGACAAGGACATGGATATGCTGCGGAACAAGGTAATAATTTATATGACACGATAAATGGGAGAAATGCAGAAATACTTGGTGATGATAATGCTAAGAATGGTCCAGATCGAATTGTTGATGGACAACTGATACAAACGAAATATTGCCAAAATGCTAATGCTTCTGTAAATTCAGGATTTAAGAATGGTAAATATCGTTACTTGGATAGTAATGGAAACCCAATGCAATTAGAAGTACCATCTGATCAATATGATGAAGCTATTCGAATTATGGAAGAAAAAATTAGAAAAGGGCAAGTGCCTGGGTGTAAAAATCCTAAGGATGCATCAAAAATTATTAGAAAAGGGAATATCACATTAAAACAGGCTATCAATATTGCAAAGGCTGGAACGATAGAGTCGCTTGTTTTCGATGCGGCTCATGGTGCGGTTATTGGTTTAAGTGCAGCAGGTATTTCATCTACTATTATTTTAGCTAGAGCTTTATGGAATGGTGAAGATTTAGATACCGCATTAGATATAGCTATGTATTCGGGTATACAAGCTGGAGGAATCGCTTTTGTAACTTCGGTTGTTTCATCTCAAATTACGAAAACAGGCATTAGTAATTTATTGATTAAACCGTCTAATGAGCTAGTTAAATTACTGCCTAGTACAGTTAGAAAACAATTGCTTGCTGCGATAAGAGATGGTGCACCTATTTATGGTGCTGCTGCAAGTAAAAATTTAGCTAAATTATTGAGAGGTAATTTTATAACTCAAGTAGTGACTGTATTAGTATTAAGTAGTAATGATATTTTTCATTATGCACAAGGAAAAATATCAGGAAAACAGCTTTTCAAAGAGGTCACAACATTAGTTAGTGGATTGATAGGTGGAGGTGTAGTAGGTGTATTACTAGCACCATTAGGGCCTGTAGGAGTTATTATTGGTAGTATTATAGGGACTGGTTTAAGCTCTGAAGCTATGAGAAGATTATTAAATCAATTTATAGAAGATGATGCTGTTAAACTTATTGAGATTGTAAATAACAGATTTGCTATTCTTGCTAATGAATATTTGTTGAGTAAAAGTGAGTTAGATCTTGCAGTTGAAGTTCTTAGAGGGTGTTTGGTATACAGTAAATTATTAGAAATGTATGCATCTGAAGATAGGATAAGATTTGCAGATGAATTGATTGAAAAGTGCATTCAATCAATTATTGTGTGGCGAACAAGAGTACGTATTCCTGGGCAAATTATTTTGACGAAAGGTATAAGTAGTGTCTTAGACAAGCTTGAGAATAATATGTTTTATATTTCAGAGAGTTCCCAACTTGATCCGCAAGATATTGCAGCTAAAATATTAAATCGACATACTTCAACTTATTCAGCTCAAAAAGCTTTATATGTAACTAATCAATTTAATATTATTGGTTCTGAAAAAGAAATAATTTTAAGTGATATAGTGGATGATGAATATAGTCATAAGATTACAATGCTTGAATTAGAGTCAAGCATAAATGAAAAAAAAGAAAGAATTCAAAAAATTTTGTCTGAGACTAGGAGTTTAGGAAATGAAAAATAAATCAGTAAATATAATTGATGCTATTGATGATGATAAATTTCTAATTAATAAGTCCATAGAAAATGCAATTCAGATTTTTAGAGAAGATAAATTTGTTATCAACAAATTAGTTTTTGATAGCATTGAGTTATTAGCTAGTGCAGAAGAGGCACAAAGAGAATTAAAATCTAAAAATTTTATGCAGAGCTTTTTAGGTGTAATTACAGGAGCTAATAATAAATTAAGAGATAAAATTTCAAATAATCTAATTCAGTCACATTATTTAGCGGAATTAACTCTAAAAAAATTGATGGAAGAACATTTAGTTTCTTTGGACTTAATATATTCTATCAATAGGAAGCTAAATTTAATAAGAGAAAATCTTTCTGGAGATATTAATAATTTATACAGTATAATTGAATCTTATGTGGAATCAACCAATAAACGTATAAATAATTTAGAAGCAAATGATAAATTCATCAAATGGTTTTTAACATTACCAGATCGTGAGTTTAATGGCTGTAATTATATTCAATTAGATAATCTATCAAAAATAGTCTGTCTTGCACGTGATTTTTTTGATAAAACTAAGAGAAACTGGGATGATGATGATTTACTCTTATTAAAAGGCGCTTTAAGAAAATTAGATATAAATCCAAATGATAAGATTAATTTTTTAGATAGTATATTAACTATTTACAACGACTCAAACTTAAGGACTAAATATTTTGATTGTATTTCAATTGATGATACTGGGAATAAGTCACTTTTAGTAACTCCGTTAGTATTAGATAAATTAAATAAATTTTATGATGATGAATATTTCTTACTTAATACTTGTAAAGAATTTTCAAAGTCCAAGTTTAATGATTATACGATTATAAGAAACTATATTCAGGATTATATTTTTTATAGATATTATATCGATATTGATCGTCCAATTAAAATGTATGATTTTTTAATAGAGTTAATATCAAATCTCAATTGTTTATCTCAGGAAAAAAATATTATGATTGATAGTGACTTAGATTACTATCAATCATATACTAAAATAAAAATAGAAGAGTATGCTAGTAAACTATATTTTAAAGGTATAAATTTTAAAATGGATAAAGATTATTTGCAAGCATATGAATATTTACATAAGAGTTATGAAAATGGTAATTTGGATTCAATATATCCATTAGCAGAATTATTATTTGATGAAAACTTCAATCTATATAATGTTAATGAGGCTATTAATCTTTGTGAAAAAGGAATTTCTAGTGGACAATATGATTGTGCTTATTTGTTAGGTTATGCGTATGATTATGGTAAGGGGATTGAAGTAAATGAAGAATTAGCTGAAGAAAATTATCAAATTTGTATTAATAATTCAGAAAATCAAGAACTTATCAGCAATTCTCAATTTGAGCTTGCCGGTATATTATGGAAAAAAGCATCTGATCAATGTGATATGAATAATATTATTAAGTTATATGAGGATGCAATAAATAATAATAATTATAAAGCCATGTATTTATTGGGAGATAAATATTATAGTGGATATAAAATAGAGCAGGACTATGATTTAGCTATGTTTTATTTTAGAATGGCTGCTAGATATAATTATGGTAGAGCAGAATTTAATATTGGTAAAATGTATGAATCAGGGCTTGGAGTCATTAAAAGTTATGAAAAGGCTATTGAGTGGTATAAGTTAGCTTCTACACATGGTGAGGTTAAAGCATTAGAAAGCATGGGTGATGTATATTTGGCTAAAGAAGAATTTATTAAAGCTTTTAAATTATATAATATGGCTTATGAAAATTATGAAGATAAAAATGATGCAGTTCTAGTTATGTTGAGAATGGGATATATATATTTTTATGGATTAGGAGTTGATAAAAATCGAGCTAAGGCTTTAGAATGGCTGGAAATGGCAAAAAAAACTGGTAATAAATCTGTTATAACATTTATAGGAAAAGAGTTTAGTATTTAAAATAGATATAAGTTACTATAGTTTATCTTAGTGGGGGATAGTTTAATAATTATTTATTGTAACTATAAATTAAAAATCTATTCTTAATATTAATATATTATTAATACGTAATTTTTTACGTATACACTTTTGTACAATATACATGTAATCAGTTAGTTATTCTATTATTGTTTGTAGTATAGAGGTGTATGATATGAAAACAGATGTTATTAAAGAAGCACTTGAAAGTGTAAAAAAGGAAGATCCTAAATTATACGAGGATGTAGTAGAGTATATTTCTTCTAATAGAAATAAAACTGGTGTTCATCCTGATGGGGTGTATCAAGAGCATAGATGGCCTAATATTATAGGACCTATGCCTGGACCATTTCCTCATCCACGGAATCCATTTGAACAAAATCCATTTGGTGTATTTTGGCCATTGGCAGGTTTATATCTGTTCTATAAATTAGTTAGAAAGGTATGGCGATTATTACGAGGTAAGAATCAAAATATTTCCATAGATGATATTATTACGTATATAAATAATCATAAATAATGTGTTGTATGGGAGAGTAATAATGGCTTCACGAAAGTTAAAATTAGGTGATATAGTTTATTGTCAACGCAGTACTATTTGGGGTGCAGATCTTTATCTACACTTTGGTGTATATGTTGGTAATAAGAAGATAATACACTATGATAAAGATAAAAGTGCTATTGATGGGGTAGTTGCGGTTACGAGTATTGATGAATTTAGAAAAGGAGATACGTTGTATATTGCTGAGGAAGATACATTGACATCCTTATTTCAGGATAAAGGTCTGGAGAAAAAATTTTTTAGTGCTAAAGAAACAGTTAAACGTGCTAGAGAAAAAATTGGTGAAAAGAAATATAATTTATTATTTCATAATTGTGAGCATTTTGCTGTTTGGTGTAAAACTGGGTTAGAGGTATCTACACAGGCTAGTATTAGTGGTGTATTGATAAAGGGAATAGAGCCAGATGGAATTATTACTGGGACTATTTTCAGATTGCTTAGAAATCATATTTGGCGCGTTGAGGCAGAGTATTAAGAGTATTAGTAGTAATTATATGGAACTAGCAATGTAGTAAAATATGTGTTGCTAGTTCTAACTTTCATAAAAGCAAAATATTTAAAAAATAATTGTTGACACACACGGATACGTGTATTATAATTGCATCATAAGGTGAAGGTAATCACCAACATGTAGAACAGAAAGACTTAGATTCTAACAGCAATCCTATCACATACATAGTTTGATTAAGATGAGTATAGAATCTAGTATAATTTCATAGTTATCGTTCATAAACGATTCATAAGGTTAGACACTAGCAGCAATCTTCGATGATTTAACCAGAAAAAGTTATTTTGGAGACCCTTTGGTCTAGAGTATCGTGTCTAGTCATCCTTAGCCTCAGTGAGGTTAGTAATTGTCTTGAACTTTGTATTGTAACCGCTCATGGTTGTCTTGTTTATTTTGCTTTCAAAATTTACGTTGTGATAATCCGCAGCGGTTTTTTTATATGCTAAGGAGATATGAACTATGAATACATTTATGGACGCTTTAACAAACAATGAAAAATCCTATACTGCTAATGATGGTACTGCGTATCGTACAAGTGGCAGTCCTCTTGTGGACCTTAATTTCTCTGTGCCTGCATTGCGTCAGGTTGCAGTTATTTTCTATGGTAAAAGTAAACATGACCGCTATTTCTATGGTGTACATCGCTCTATGGATGCAGTGGAAGCGTTGCGTTTATTCATTACATCCTATGAGGAAGACCCTCTTTATACCATGAAATGGCTTATGTATGCTCGCCACATTAAACTAGGTCTTGGTGAGCGTGATGTATTCCGCATGATGCTCACTAAAATTGGTGACTTGCATCCAGAGATGGCATTGCAGTTCATCATCGGTACTGAATTGTGGAACTATGGTCGTTGGGATGATGTGCTACGCATCTTCTTTGATACGACAAGCGGTATTTTACACGATGGACTAGGTGAATTAATTGCCAATCAGTTTAGACGTGATGTAATGGGGTGTGGACTCGGAGACTCTACTAGCTTGTTAGCAAAATGGATGCCGTCCAATAATACATCTTCTAAGCAAAAACGTTCTGAAGCAGTTATTTTACAATCCTTGTTACATCTAAATGCACGAGAGTATCGTAAAACCTTATCTAGGTTACGCGAACATTTAGCTGTAGTAGATCGAAAGGCATCTCTCAACCAGTGGAACGATATTAACTATAATCATGTACCATCTAAGGCGAACCTTAAATATCGTAATGCCTTTTTAAAACATGATGAAGAACGTCGCAAGGCGTATCTTATATCATTACAAAAGGGAGACGATTCTGTTAAGATTAATGCCAATTCTATGTTCTTATATGATATCGTGCAAGCCTATGTAATGGCGGATAGTTGCTGGGCTAGTAGTCTAAATCCTTATGACGAAACGCTAGAGCAATTATGGAATGCGCAGGAGGCACCTAAGGATTATGACGATATCTTAGTTATACGAGATGGGTCTGGATCTATGGGTCAACAACTATCTGGCAATAGTTCCGTCACCGCACTTAGCGTAGCAGACTCTATTGCACTGTATTGTGCACAGCATAATAAGAATGAATCCTTTAAAAATCGATTCATTACCTTTAGCAATCGCCCTCAGATGGTAGATATTTCGATGTGTGAAACTTTACGCGATAAGCTTAGACGATTGCATCGATTTGACGATTACAGCAATACGGATATAGAGGCAACATTTGACTTAGTTCTAGATACAGCTGTAAAAAATCATCTACGTCAAGATGAGTTACCTTCAGCGTGTCTCGTTATTTCTGATATGCAGTTTGATCAGGCTACAAAGCATGAGGATAATACGACCGTTATTGAATCATGTCGCCAGAAATTTGAGGCCCTTGGGTATACTATGCCACGGCTCATTTTCTGGAATGTATCCGTCTATGCACATAATACAATTCCTGTACAAATGCATCCAAGTGGTGTCATTCTCGTATCTGGATTCTCTAAGTCTATCGTAGATATGGTAGTATCTAGAGAACTCGATCCTGAAACGGCACTCAAAGCAGAACTAGATGCCAAATGTAGTATTGTAGATACAGCATTACAAGGCTATGTAAAGGTAGCTTAACATCTATATAATCTCATTAACACAGGTTCCTATTTGTCACAATATGACGAGTAGGAACCTTCTTTTTGTGTAATTAATTTGTGCTATAATGAGTGGTAGGTTTTATAATGTAACAATCATTTTCATATATACGAGGAATTAAGTATGGCAATTAGCAAAGAAATACAAAAATCTAGCGAAATGAAGTTTGATGGTAAACTAATTAAGGTTACCTATGATATAGCAGATGTAAACGGAAATGATGCGTGGCGTGAGGTGGTGCATCATCCGGGTGCTACCGCCATTGTTGTTGTTACTGAAGACAATAAAATCGTAATGGAACGCCAATTCCGTTATGCTTTACAACAACCTTTGCTTGAAATTCCTGCAGGTAAATTAGATTCTAACGAAGAACCTATTAATTGTGCTAAACGTGAATTGGCAGAGGAAACTGGTTACCGAGCTAAAGAATGGATTTCATTAGGTACCATTGCCACAAGTCCTGGTTTCTGTAATGAAGTATTACATCTATACTTAGCAAAAGATCTCACCATGGGCGAAACCCATTGGGATCCTGATGAATACGTAGAACTTGAATACTATACATTGCCTGAATTATTAGAGGCTATTAAGGCAGAACAAATTAAGGATAGTAAATCATTGGCGGCACTTATGCTTGCTATGCCATATCTTAAATAGGCTTCCTTTGGGAGGGGTTATTATGTATAAAAGAATCATTATATTAGTTATGGATTCTGTTGGCATTGGTCATGCTCCAGATGCGGCAAAATTTAATGATGAAGGGGCTAATACATTAGGTCATATTGAATCAACCGCTGGTTTGATTCATTGTCCTACATTGCGTTCTCTAGGCTTGGCTAATATTGCGGATATTAAGACCGATGAAACACCTGTCGTAGGTGCTTATGGAAAAATGGAGGAGGTCAGTACTGGAAAGGATACAACTAGTGGTCATTGGGAAATAATGGGTCATCCTGTGACGGTGCCGTTCCCAACATTTTATGATGGATTTCCTAAGGAATTAATGGATACTTTCACCAAAGAAACCGGCCACGGGTATCTAGGTAATGAGGTGGCATCCGGTACAGAAATCATTGAGCGTCTTGGCGTAGAGCACATGAAAACGGGGAAACCTATTGTGTATACCTCTGCGGATTCTGTGTTCCAAATTGCAGCACATGAGGATGTAATTCCTCTAGAGGATTTGTATCGTATGTGCGAAATTACACGCAACAAAGTATGCGTTGGTGACTATTATGTAGGACGTATCATAGCTCGTCCGTTTGTAGGAAAACCAGGTCATTTTATGCGCACCTCGAATCGCCATGATTATAGCCGTATGCCTGAACACCGCATGGTGCAACAGGAATTACAAGCCGCTAAAATTTCGACGGTAGCCGTCGGCAAAATTGGCGATATCTATGCTCATGTTGGATGGGATGAAAGCTATCCAACAAAATCGAATGCTCACGGTATGAATGTGGTGCCTTACTTATTAGGTTCTTCCTTTGAAAGTGGACTTATGATGGTGAACCTTGTAGAGTTTGATAGTTTATATGGTCATCGTCGTGATGTAGAAGGATATAAACGTGCCATCGAAGATTTCGACTACCAATTGAGTGGATTATTACCATTATTGAAAGATGATGATTTACTTATCATCACAGCCGACCATGGTAATGATCCTACATGGCATGGCACAGACCATACGCGTGAACACGTTCCATTACTTGCCTATAGTCCAAGTATGAAAGGGGCTATCGATTTAGGTTTACACCATAGTTTTTGTGATATAGGGCAAACCGTATTGGCGAACTTTGGACTTTCACCATATGCAGTAGGCACATCATTTTTAAAAGATATTACGAAATAGTCGTATTGTGTAATATAATCCTTGCGTCACAATATCTTGTATGATATAATCATTCAGGTATAAGAAACGATTTTTAAGGAGGTGACTCAATTGCCAAACATTAAATCCAGTATTAGAAGCGTAAAAACGGATGCTGAACGTCGTGCGAAAAACGCCGCTGTGAAATCTCAAATCCGTACAGCAGCTCGTAAAACCGTTGAAGCTGTTCAAGCAGGCGCAGTAGAAGAAGCAAAACAAGCACTTGTTCAAGCTACTAGCGTAATTGATAAAGCAGCCTCCAAAGGTGTACTTCATAAAAACACTGCAGCTCGCAAAAAATCCAACCTTGCAGCTAAAGTAAACGCTTTATAATTTTATAGAGCCAAAGCCCATCGATGATGGGCTTTTTTTATACCACAAAATACATAAATTCATTCTAAGTAGGACGCCGAAAGGCGTCCTTTTCCTTACGGTCGGGATTGGCGAACGTTTAATCATACGTTTCATTGAATAGTAATATTAGTGTAGTAATAAAATTGATTTATATATCGTAGAAGCAGAATGTAAAAATATATGTATAAATGTATTGAATGCTTGATATGGGGGAACACGGGGGATCTAAAGCTGACTTTGGCCCTGCGAAGGCCGTAGGCCGTAGTCAGACCCGGCCGGTGGAAGCTTTAGGTCCCCCGTGTTCCCATTCTTCTTAAGCAAGAATGCTTGTTACATATATTTTTACATGGCTCTAGACGATGAAAAATCAATTTTATTACGCCTCAATATGCTATAATGAAACATATGATTAAGCGAGGTGTACTTATGAAAAAATTAATGATTATAGACGGCAGCAGCCTGTTATTCCGTGCCTTTTTTGCGCTTCCTCCGTTGAAGTCTGCCCTTGGCACGCCAACCAATGCGGTATATGGTTTTTTGACAATGCTCATTAAACTTTATGAAGAAATTAAACCTGATTATATTGCTGTAGCATTTGATAAAGGTCGTCAAACATTCCGTACCGAAATGTACAGTGAATATAAGGGCAATCGCCCTGATGCACCAGAAGATTTACGACCTCAGTTTAGTTTGATTCAAGATGTGTTAAAGGCTCTAGGCATATGTGTTATTGAAGAGGAAGGGTTTGAAGGGGACGATATCCTCGGTTCCTTATCAAAGAAATTCGGTTCCTCTGATCTAGCGGTAAAAATTATTACCGGTGACCGTGATAATTTACAGCTTGTTAGCGACTACAGTCATGTATTCTTAACGAAAAAAGGTATCTCAGATATGCTTGAGGTCACCTTGGATAATATGACTGAATTATATGGTTATGGCCCAGATAAGGTTATCGAAATGAAAGCGCTTATGGGCGATTCTTCAGATAATATTCCTGGCGTGCCTGGTGTTGGTGAAAAAACAGCTCTTAAATTGATTAATGAATACGGTGATTTAGAGTCTGTATATGAAAATATCGATAACATTTCTGGCAAGAAATTAAAAGAGCGTCTTGTTGAAAACAAGGATTTAGCCTTCCTATCTCGTCAATTGGCTACCATTAAGACAGATATGGATTTGTCCTATACGCTTGATCAGTTTGTTCAGAATTTCCACCTTGGCGAAGTAAAACCAATATTTGAAACTCTTGGATTTACGAAATTAACCCCCCGTTTGGCCAGTGTGATGGACGCAGAAGGTGGCGACGCAGAGGATTTTGGTGGCCTCTTTAGTATGGCCGAAGAGATTAAACTTGATGATTTGCTTGATGCGTCTACTTTAACTGAAGATTTTTATAAAGATAAAACGATTGGCGTCCATATTATTACAGACGGCAAGGCGCCATTCCGTGCGATTACATCTGCTTTCATTAATAATGGTGAAAACATCATCAAGCTAGATGGTTCTCATAATGATGTATTATTACATGCATTAAATGGTGCGAAAACTATTGTAACGACACAAAGCAAGGAATTGATGGAGGTTCTTTGTCACAATGAACCGGCTCAGATTCGTTTATATGATGACGGCGTGGCTCGTATTCACGATGTATCCTTGATGGCCTACCTATTGGACCCAACGCGTACCAATTATGGATATCTCTATTTAACAGAGCGTTTTAGTGTGCCATCCATTGCTACAGGTAGCGTAGATGTAGAATGCGTTTCTATGGTGAAAGCATTGCTTGCTATGGACGATGCTGCTGTTAAGGCTTTACAAGATGAATCTTTATGGGATTTATATAACAATATTGAATTACCATTGATTCATACATTATTAGTTATGGAGAAAAATGGTATTTATATTGACCCAGTAAAATTAGAAGAAACAACTGTTAAATTCAAAGCAGAACTAGAAGCTGTTCAGCAAGAAATTTATGAATTGGCAGGGGAAACGTTTAATATTAATTCCCCAAAACAATTGGGAGTCATCTTGTTTGAAAAGATGAATCTGCCTGTTATTAAAAAGACGAAAACAGGTTACTCTACAGATGCAGAAGTATTGGATATGCTTCGTCACGAAAGCCCTATTGTAGAGAAGATTTTGGCCTATCGGTCAGTTGCCAAATTAGTTTCTACCTATTGTGAAGGCTTAGCGGTCCTCATCAATCCTGAAACGCATCGTATTCATACCACATTCAACCAAATGGTAACAGCGACAGGTCGCTTGAGTTCTTCAGATCCGAACTTACAAAATATTCCTGTTCGCACCGAAAAGGGGCGTGAAATCCGCGCATTATTCTATCCTGGAGAAGGCTTTGATACATTGGTGAGTGCCGATTATTCACAAATCGAGCTCCGTATTTTGGCGCATTTGTCTGGTGATGAAGCATTAATTAAGGCTTTCAACGATGGTAAAGATATCCATAGATTTACCGCTGCCGAAGTACTTGGTAAGTCTCAAGATGAGGTAACCAGCGAAGAACGTTCTCATGCAAAGGCTGTCAACTTTGGCATTATCTATGGTATTTCAGATTTCGGTTTGTCTCGTGATTTAGGCATTACACGTCAAGAAGCAAAAAATTATATTGAGCTTTATTTTAGCCGCTATCCCAAGGTAAAAGAGTATATGGACAATATGGTAAAAGAGGCCCATGAAACAGGTAAGGTACGCACCATGTTTGGTCGTATGCGTGAATTACCAGATATAAATAGTCGTAATTTCAACCGTCGCTCTTTTGCTGAACGGACAGCTATGAATACACCGATTCAGGGGACGGCTGCAGATATCATTAAATTGGCTATGAACAAGGTGGAATCTATCTTGGAAGATAAGAAATTCAAATCTCATTTATTGTTACAGGTTCATGATGAACTTGTATTAGAAGTCATTAAGGACGAATTGGATGCCATTCAAACGTTGCTTAAGGAAACGATGGAATCGATTGTAGAATTACATGTTCCACTTATTGTTGATGTACATAATGCGGAAAACTGGGCACTTGTAAAATAAAATTTGCATATACCGTTTTGAATAGAACGATGAATGCAGGAGGCACATATGTTAAAAATAGGTTTAACAGGTGGCATCGCATCTGGTAAGAGTACAGTACTAGACTTTTTTAAAAAGAAGAATGTACCTTATATTGATGCCGACGTAGTAGCACGTGAAGTGGTAGAGGTAGGAACGCCTGGACTCGCTGCTATTCGTGAACTATTTGGAGATACTGTTATTCAAGTCGATGGTAGATTAAATCGAGAAGTGCTAGGGAGTATCGTCTTTCACAATGAAGAAAAACGCCTACAGTTAAATAGCTGCTTACATGGTTTTATTCGTCAGCGTATTGATGAACTGACTGCGTTGTATGAAGACGAACAAAAACCGGCCGTTATTTACGATATCCCTCTTCTCATTGAAGGTAAGTGGTATGAACGATTAGATACGGTTTGGCTTGTCTATGTATCGCCAGAGGTACAGGTTCAGCGATTAATGGAGCGCAATGGTTACTCAAGAGTGGATGCATTGGCGCGCATTAACAGTCAAATGCTACTAGATGATAAACGGCCCTATGCAGATGTTATCATCAATAATGATGGTACACCTGATGAATTATATATTCAGTTGGAAAAATTGTGGCACGAGAAACTACTGCCGTTGTATAATAAATAATTATCAATGCATATATGATTGAATCGATTTAAAATATATACGGTTAGGATTAAGGGGAGGATGTATGAAACGAAATACAGCAACAGCATTGGCTGTTGTCGTGCTGGGATGGTTTTATTTTAACCATATGCAAGATCCTGTAGCACGCTATACGGCATACCCCTTTGATTATAGAGATGTAGTTATATCGGCTGCTGAAAAGGAAGAGGTATCACCATCGTTGGTGGCCAGTGTTATTTTAGCTGAAAGTAAATATAAGAATTCAGCCGAATCTGAAACGGGTGCTCTTGGACTGATGCAACTTATGCCGGATACGGCCCGTTGGGTAGCACAACAAATGGGTCATGGTAACTACACAGATCGTCAACTAAAAGAACCGGAAACGAATATTCAGTTAGGTACGTGGTATTTAGGCTATTTGTTAAAGGAATTTAATGGTGATGAGGTACAGGCCTTAGCCGCCTATAATGCAGGACGAGGCCATGTTGAATCATGGATTAAGGAAAAGAATTGGAATGGCATGGTTGATACGATTCCGTTCCCTGAAACGCGTATGTATGTTAAAACCGTATTAACCTATCAAGAAAGGTATGAATCACTATATGGAAAACATTATTGAAACCTGTAAGGAATTAGACTATTCTTGGCTACCACAGACGATTGGCAATTTTAACCTTGTTGTAACAGGCCCAGATGAAATTGTGAAGGCTCAAGAGGCATTAGCTGCAGGAGAGGTCGTATTGACATTACCACTATTTCATTATGAAAATGATTTAGGTTGGAAGTGGTGCGCTCTCTACGATAAAGAAGTAGAAGATTATACCATACATGTGGTAATGCCACTGTTTTCCTTTGTGGATATATCCTTTGTTCGGCAAGAGTTTGAGCCCTATTGGAAGGGCCTACAAGAACGGTGTGTGCAAGGACTTACAAAATTACTCATCAATAGTGCAGAAAATTTTACCTATACTTATATGCGTAAGGGACTACAAGATTGGAATTTTGAATCTGTAATGCCCGCTGAGTTGGAAGGGTTTGTACGAGATATTACACCTAAAAATGCGGTGCGCATGATTAATGGTTCGTACATCATAGGTGAGTACCGAAGAATGGATGAATGTACAGGATTATTGTTATTCTATAATGAATACCGCGATGAATTCTTTGCAGAATTGCGCTATCAAAATTATCCGGAAATCGACCATCATCTCGATGCGAAAACATTAGATCAACTGGAACATGTACTATCTGAACATTTAAAAAATATACTGTGTGAACTAAATTCACGTGGTTAAATTGTACATTTTACCGGATTTATGCTATACTATATATGACTTTTATATAAACTTTTTTAAGAGTGGGCTATTTTTTGCTCACTCTTTCGTTTATGATTGGGTGTAATTAGCTAGATAATTGTATCAAATCTACAATGAAAACAGCGTATAAAATCAATATGTAGTAAGTTATAAGGAGGCGATGGCTATGAAAAGAGAGGCCGTAGAGGAATTTGTATCCTCTGTAGTTGAAGGCGTTATAGCTGGCACGAATCTGGAATTAGTCGATGTCGACTATGTTCGAGAACGGGATTGGTATTTACGTGTATACCTCGACAAGCCAGGTGGTGTCGATTTGGATGACTGTCAAATGGTCAGCGAAAAATTGAGTGCTGCCCTTGATGAAAAAGATCCAATCGCAGAAAATTATTTGCTTGAGGTATCTTCCCCTGGTCTTGATCGGGTTCTAAAAAAAGATAAAGATTTCGTTCGCTATAATGGGCGCGATGTAGACATCCAATTGTTTAAACCTGTTAATGGCAGTAAACAGTATACTGGTGTTCTACAAGGCTTTACCGATACGACGATAGAATTCTTAATCAATGGTGAAAGCGTATCGTTTGAACGTTCTGCCATTGCTCAAATTCGATTACATCTTGATTTTTAATATATGGAGGCATACGAGTGAGTCAAGAATTAATTCAAGCAGTTATGGTGCTGACTAAACAAAAAGGTTTTGCACCTGAGGTTATTTTTGAGTCCTTAGAAGCTGCGTTATTACAAGCATATCGTAAGGAACCACATTCTAATCCAGATGCGTATGTGGAATTGAATCGTGAAACTGGTGCTTATAAGGTAATGGCGAAAAAACAAGTTGTAGAAACTGTTGAATTCCCAGAAACTGAAATCAGCTTATTAGATGCTCGAAAAATTGATAAGCGCTATGAAATTGGCGATATTGTTGAAGCAGATGTAACACCTGCTAACTTTGGACGCAGTGCTGCTCATACAGCCAAACAAATGTTGATTCAACGTTTGAAAGAAGCTGAACGTAGCGTAGTATACGAAGAATATTATAGCCGTGAAGGCGACATCATTACCGGTGTGATTACACGTGTTGAAGGTAAAAACGTATATATCAATCTTGGTAAAACAGAAGCAATCTTACCTCCAACTGAGCAAATTGCTACAGAAACATATCATGAAGGTGACCGCATTAAATGCTATATCGTAGAGGTTAAGAAAACTACGAAGGGTCCTCAAATCATGATTTCCCGTACTCATCCAGGCCTATTGAAACGCTTGTTTGAATTAGAAGTTCCTGAAATTTATGAAGGTGTGGTAGAACTTAAATCTGTAGCACGCGAACCTGGTATGCGTTCTAAAATCGCCGTATATAGTCGTGATGAATCCATCGATCCAGTTGGCGCTTGTGTAGGTCCCAAAGGTCAACGCGTTCAACACATTGTAGATGAGTTACACGATGAAAAAATCGACATTGTAAAATGGGATGAAGATCCTGCCATTTATATTGCGAACTCTTTAAGTCCTGCAAAGGTGATTTCTGTAGATGTTAGCGAAGAAGAAAAATCTTCCTATGTTGTAGTACCGGATTACCAATTGTCCTTGGCTATTGGTAAAGCTGGTCAAAATGCTCGCTTAGCAGCTAAATTGACAAACTGGAAAATCGACATTAAGAGTGAAACACAAGCTGCAGAAAATCCTTTCACAGGTTTTACAAGTACTGAAGCAGCGGAAAGCGAAGACTAATGAAAACCAAATCTCAACCTATGCGCACCTGTGTAGGCTGTGGTGAACCAAAGAGTAAACGCGAGTTAATACGTGTTGCTCTAAGCCCAGAAGGGACAATCAGTATCGACAGAACTGGTAAAGCCCCTGGTCGTGGTGCTTATATCTGTGCATCTATGGAGTGTTTTGAGGCTGCTTATAAGGGGAAAAAGTTAGAACGTTCCTTAAAGCATGCTGTATCAAAAGATGTGTATGAAGCATTGAAGCACGATTTGGAAGGTCATGAATAATTTCAGCATATGAATGAAGATAAAGTTTTAAATCTCTTAGGCTTGGCACAACGGGCAGGAAAATTGAGTTCCGGAGATTTCATCGTAGAGAAAGCGATGAAAAAGAAGTCCCCTAAGCTTGTTCTATTAGCAGGTGATTGTGCGGCCAATAATGAAAAGAAATACATACAATTAGCAGAATTACATCATATCCCATTGCGTAAAGTCGGCTGTAAAGAAGCATTAGGTACGGCTATAGGCAAAGAAGTACGTGTAGTGGTAGCCGTAGAGGATGATGGATTTGCAAAAGCATTACTAAAAGAGATTGATCAGTAAGAAGGGGGTATGTAGATGTCCAAAAAGCGCGTACATGAAATCGCTAAGGAATTTGGCGTTGAAAGTAAACAGGTTATATCTATCTTGCAACAACATAATTTTAATGTTACAAAAGCTGTTAATACAGTAGATGATGCAGGTTACACTGTAGTTAAAAATCAATTAAGTGGTAAAGTAAATGGTGCTGATACAAAAGCAGTTTCTGCACCAGCCAATCCAAGTAAACATGAAAAAGCTGCTACACCTAATAAAGCTGTAAAAGCAGAAAAACCAGCCAAAGAACATAGCCATAAAAAAGAGGCTAAACATGATGATAAAAAACGTGAAGATAAGAAATCTAATGTTCGTCATGTACAAATCAATGAGCCTACTAAGAAACAAAATAATAGCCAAAAACAAGATGGTCGTAATCATCAAAAACAAAACCGTCAAGATGGTAATCAACAAGGCCAAAAGAATGATGGTCAACAAGGTCAAAAGAATGACAACCGACACAATGGTAATGGGGATAACCGCAATCGTCGTGTAGATAACCGCAACAATAATGGCGGTAACCAACAAAATGGCAATGATCGTCGCAACAAGAAGAATAAAAAAGGGAATAATCGTCCTCAATCCTTATTGTCTACTTCCATGCAAAAGAAGAAAAATAAGGTAAAACATCGTAACGAACAATATTTGCAACACAAAGCGGAAGAAGAGCGTAAAGCACAAGAAGCAATCGCTACGGAAATCGAATTAAGCGGTCCTTTAACAGTTAAAGAATTAGCTGAAAAAATGGGCCGTGAAGTTTCTGAAATCATCAAAAAATTGATGTTGTTAGGCGTTATGGCTAGCATCAACCAAGAGGTTGATGTTGATACAGCGACCATCGTAGCAGAAGAATTTGGTGTAACAGTAACAGAAGTAGAGCCAGAAGAAGATCCTACGGATATCATCGAAATCGAAGATGCTCCAGAAACATTGAAACCACGTCCTCCTGTGGTAACTATCATGGGTCACGTTGACCATGGTAAAACATCCTTGTTGGACGTAATTCGTCAAACAAATGTAACGGCTGGCGAAGCGGGCGGTATTACACAACATATCGGTGCGTACCAAGTTCGTTACAATGATAATAAGATTACATTCCTTGATACACCAGGCCATGAAGCTTTCACAGCAATGCGTCTACGCGGTGCAAAATCCACAGATATTGCAGTTCTCGTAGTAGCTGCCGATGATGGTGTAATGCCACAAACTATCGAAGCTATTAATCATGCTAAATCCGCAGATGTGCCTATCATCGTAGCCATCAACAAAATGGATAAGCCAGGTGCTAATCCAGACCATGTAAAACAACAACTATCTGAACATGGTTTATTGCCAGAAGAGTGGGGCGGCGATGTAATCATGGTTCCTGTATCTGCGAAGAAAAAACAAGGTATTGATGACTTGCTCGAAAATATCTTGCTCGTAGCAGAGGTTATGGAATTGAAAGCGAACCCTAATCGTAAAGCGTATGGTGTGGTCATCGAAGCTCAACTTGATAAGGGCCGTGGTGCTGTATGTACAGTACTTGTTCAAAAAGGTTCCCTTCGTGTAGGCGATACTGTTCTTGCTGGTACTGCATACGGTAAAGTTCGTGCCATGACAAATGAACGCGGCGAAAAAGTAAAAGTAGCTCGTCCTTCCATGCCAGTAGAAATCTTGGGTTTCTCTGAAGTACCCCAAGCTGGTGAAATCATCTATGGTATGGATGATAATGAAGCACGTACAATCGCTGAAAAACGTATTGCTAAACAACGTGTACAAGAATTACAAGCTACTCACAAGGTTACATTGGATGATATCTTTAACCAAATTCAACAAGGTGAGTTAAAAGACCTTAACATTATCATCAAAGCCGACGTTCAAGGTTCTGTTGAAGCATTGCGTCAATCCTTAGAAGGGATTAAGAATCCTGAAGTTCGTATTGTTATCGTTCATGCCGCCGTAGGTGCTATTAACGAATCCGACATCATGTTGGCATCTGCATCTAATGCTATCGTTATGGGCTTTAACGTACGTCCAGATGCAAATGTTCGCCGTGCTGCGGAACAAGAAAAGGTAGATTTGCGTACATATCGTGTCATCTATGATGCTATCAATGACGTTGAATCCGCTATGCGTGGTATGTTGGCTCCTCAATTTAAAGAGGTTGTCGTTGGTCGCGCAGAGGTGCGCCAAGTTATCTCCACGCCTAAGGCTATCGTTGCTGGCTCCTATGTAACAGAAGGTCGTATTACAAACGATTCTGAAGTACGTTTGATCCGTGATGGTATTGTTGTATTTGAAGGTAAGGTTGATTCCTTACGTCGTTTCAAAGACGAAGTGAAAGAAGTTAAAACATCCTTTGAATGCGGTATCTCCTTGGAAGGTTATCGCGACATTAAGGAAGGCGACGTAATCGAAGCGTACTTGATGGAAGAAGTTGCACCTCAAATTTAGGAGGTTACTATGAATGATGTTCGTGTAAGAAAATTACAAGAATTCATCAAACAAGAAGTAAGTCAAATGTTGATGCGTGGGTTGAAAGACCCTCGCATCGGCTTTACCACAGTTACCGATGTCCACGTGACAGGTGATTTACGTGAAGCTACGATTTATGTTAGCTTGTTTGGTTCTGATAAAGAGAAAGAAGATACTCTTATCGCATTAAAGCATGCATCTGGCCATGTGCGTACTGAGCTTGGCAAAGTATTAAAATTGCGCCATATTCCAACGATTACCTTTGATAAGGATACATCCTTGGATTACAGCATGCATATTGAGTCCCTTTTGAATGAAATCAAAAAGGATGAAGAAACAAATTAACACAAAGGATACAGAACATGAGTAAAATTACAATTAATCAATTACACATGGCTCTGTGTGAAGCTAATTCTATAATGCTCACAGTCCACGTACGACCAGATGGCGATGCTATTGGATCTATGGTTGCCTTTTATGAGGCTCTCGTAGCGCAAGGCAAAACTGTGTATATGGTTGTGGATGATGTAATACCTGAGAAATATTCCTTTTTATCGTATATTGATCAAATTAAGGATGTTGCCTATTTTGAAACACATCCTGTACAGGTTGATATGCTAATGGTATTAGATGCTAGCACGTATGAACGGATTGGCCGCGTAGGTGCACTCTTTAGTGCACCTATTTTTAATATAGATCATCATATTTCTAATTCAGAATTTGCAGATCATCTATATTTAAAACCAGATTTTGCGGCTACCGGTGAAATCATTACAGATTTGTGTGAACAATGGAATTGGCCTATAACAGAGTCTATGGGGAACGCTCTATATATGGCGATTGCCACCGACTGTGGATTCTTTAAATTTAGCAATACTACAGCTAATACACTTAAAATGGCTAGCCGTTGTGTTGCCGCTGGGGCTCGTCCCAATGTTATTTCTGAAACGATTGAGGCCGTAAGTGCGTCCCGTTTAGAATTGACAAAACAGATTATGCAAACCATTGCTTTTTATAAGGATAATCGGGTTGCTACTATCGAGCTATCCCCAGAGATTATGTCTATATTAGGCGATGATACAGATGGATTTGTTGATATTATCCGCAATGTGGATACAGTGGATATAGCTATTTTATTGAAAGGTGAAAGCCCAAATAGAACGCGTATTAGCCTTCGTTCTAAAGGTACAGATGTGAATGCTATTGCTAATCATTTTGGAGGTGGCGGTCATATTCGTGCTGCTGGATGTACTATAGAAGGGTCCATTGAAGAGGCTAAGGCTCGTCTCTTGGAGGTTATCAACTAATGGATGGAGTATTGCCATTTTTAAAACCTCCTGGTATAACAAGTCATGATGCTGTAGGTATATGTCGTCGTATTTTAAAAGAAAAACGCATTGGTCATAGTGGTACATTAGATCCCATGGCTTATGGTGTACTGCCTATCTTTTTGGGTAAGGCCACACGTCTTATTGAATATACGGATGGATTTGATAAGACCTATGTAGCAGAATGTAAATTTGGAATATTTACAGATACAGAAGATAGTACAGGCCAACCTGTATTACCGGATGACGAAATGAAACTCGCCGAAGGTATTACATTGCTCGATGATTTCACTGTAGTTAATGATCTATTGATTCCTCCAACGTGGGATGAATTATCATCAGTGCTATCTAGCTTTGTTGGCACACAAGAGCAACGCCCATCCAAGTACTCGGCTATTAAAATTAATGGCATACGAGCTTATGAATATGCACGTAAGGGGATTTCTGTAGAGTTACCAATGCGAACCATTATGGTTTCTAATATTGAACTAATAGCCTATGGATTTCCCTATTTTACAATCCGTGTCACCTGTTCTGGGGGTACGTATATTCGTTCGTTGTTACGTGATATTTGCGTGCAACTCGGTATACCAGGGACTATGACATCCTTAGCTAGAACTGCTGTAGGACCATTTATGATTCAATCTGCCTATATGGCGGAGGAGCTAATAGAACAAGGTGAGAATCTTATATTGCCGACGGATATTGCCGTGTCCCATCTTTCAAAAGTAGATGTAGATAGTGTACAATTAAAGATGATGGTGCAAGGTAAGGAATTGCCAATCGTTGAGTCTTTTTCTCACACGGTTCCATCCGAAAAATATAGAGCTTATGGACCGAATGGTTTTGTAGGTATTCTAAAACGAACTAAACATTCACTTAAAGTGGATAAAAATATTTTTATTGAAGGATAAGTATGAAACATTTACACTCGTTTGATGAATTACGTCAAATTAATCGTAAAATTGTATACGCATTAGGCACATTTGATGGTGTACACCGTGGTCATCAGCGGGTCATTGGAAATGCAATTGCAGAGGCTAGGGCACATGATGCCGTTACGGTTCTCGTCACATTTAGTGTGCACCCTATGACGATATTACGTCCTGAATCCGTTCCTAAACGGGTATTATCTGCCGATATTATGGATGAGATATTAGAATCTCTTAAGGTAGATTATATTTTACGCTTGCCTATGGATTTAGACATATTCAAAATGTCTCCAGATGAATTTTTAGATGCTCTTTGTCGAGGTGTAGACGTAGTAGGCATTGCGATAGGTACTAATTTTACATTTGGTGCTAAAGGGGCAGGTAACCCTCAGTTAATGCGAGAACGTTTGTCTGCTAAGGGCATTCATATCATAGTAGAACCGCTACTTTCCACGGATGAAGGACCAATCTGTAGTACAAATATTCGTAAGGCTATAGAAGAAGGCCACATGGAAGAAGCTTCTGCATGGCTTGGACGGCCCTATCAATTTAGAGGTATCGTTATACAAGGCGATCAACGAGGCCGTACACTAGGATTTCCAACAATTAATTTTTTATTGCCTAATGAGATGGCTATTCCACCTGATGGTGTATATGCCAATCGTGTATGTATAGATGGCATTTGGTATGATGGTGTTGGAAATATAGGGGATAATCCAACTTTCAAAAATCAATATCATCGCTGTGAAGTACATATATTTGATTTTGATCAAGATGTATATGGTAAAGAGGTAACGGTTCAGTTCATATCATATATTCGAGGTGAAGTTAAATTTAACAATTTACAAGAATTGATTGATCAAATGAAGGTCGATGAGGATAGGGCCATTCGTATTTTACGTAATAACTCATGAGGGGGAGCCATGGATATTAAAGATGCACGCAAACAAATAGATTCTATTGATGAACAGTTAGTCAACTTATTTGAACAACGTTTATCTATCATTAAATCAATCGGCAAATTTAAGGATGAACATCATTTGCCACTCATTGATGAAGAACGGGACCGCGAGATTATTTCTAGCCTTAAAACTGAATGTGACGATTCACGTATGCTGACATATATTGAATCCTATATGAAGAATGTCATTTCTATTAGCAATGAGTTCTTAAAAGAACACATGCATAAGCATATTTTCCTAATTGGTATGCCCGGTGCAGGTAAAACTACAGTTGGTAAGATGCTTGCAAAGGAACTAGGCCGTGATTTTTATGACTTGGACCAAACGATTCAAGATAAAGTGGGAAAAACGGTACAAAATATCTTTATCTATGACGGTAAGGATGCCTTTAGTGAATATGAATACGAAACGATTAAGGAATTAATTCATAATAAACCATCTGTTATTGCCACTGGTGGTGGTACGGTTACTTCTGAGAAAATTGTAAACCTTATGCGCAATAATGGCTTAGTTGTCTTCGTTAACCGCGATGTTAACCATATTCTAGATGATTTGGATTTAGAAATTCGTCCGCTCGTGAAAGAAAGCATTGAATACATTTTCAATGTGTATGAGGAACGATATCCTTTATATGAAAGTGTAGCTCACATTAAGATTGGCAATGAAGGTAGCATTACTGACGCTGTTCAAGAAATTATCGAAGCATTACCTAATACGGAGAAATAATGGAAGCATTACGAGGATTTGTATACCGAATTATATATCAGAACACACAGAACACATACTGTGTATTTCTTGTGAAAGATTATAATGAGGAATACATTACTTGTACTGGTCGCTTTGAAGCCCCAAAAGAAGGCGAAGACATTGAGATTAAAGGGCGGTATGTAGAACATCAAAAATATGGTATTCAGTTTGATGCATCTAGTATAGAAAAACTGAAGCCCGATAATATGGGGGCTGCCAGAATCTATTTGATGAACTTAGGCATAAAAGGTTTAGGAGAGAAATCCGTCGATAAAATCTGCGAATACTTCGGTCTTCGACTGCTAGATATACTACGAGAAGAGCGACCAGAAGAAATTAAGGATGTGCCAGGTTTACGCAAAGGTGTAAAAGAGGAATTATACAATACATTACTTGGTGAAGGTATATTATCCGATCTGAATCATTTCTTTGAGTCTCATCAAATTTCTTCTAAATGGTCTCGCACTGTATATACCTATTACGGTGCATCATCTATAGATGTTATTCAAGATAATTCTTACAATTTATTGCGCATTGCATCAGATATGTTATTCAACACAGCTGATACATTGGCCATGAATTTAGGTCTTGATGCCGATGATGAACGACGGTTAGAAGCTGGTGTAAATTGGATATTGGGAAACTTAGACAACCAGGGCCATACATGTTTACCGGTAGATGAATTAATCGGACGCGCCTACGATTTACTACAAGTAGATGCAGATTTAATTGCTAATCATATTGATTCTTTAATTTCTCAAGCTATCGTGTATAGCACCTATTTTGACGATATACTCTATGTATATCCGCCTGAAATGTATGTATCTGAAGTAGAAGGTGTACACTATACACGTGATTTTTTAATTGAAGCTGATCCTATATCTCTAGATATTCCAGATTTTATTGAGCGATTTGAAGCAGATAATCACATTACCTTTGGTCCTGAGCAGAAGGAAGCCATAGAATTATCTTTTTTTGAAAAATTTTCGCTTATTACCGGTGGACCTGGTACCGGTAAAACGACGATTATTAAAGCCTTGGTAAAGGGATTTCAATTAGGTGGATTAGGACGTATTATCCTCTGTGCTCCAACAGGACGCGCAGCGAAGCGTTTAACAGAGGCCACTGAGTTTGAAGCCACAACTATACATCGCTTGCTCATGCCTGTAGCTGGCAGTGATTCTTATGATTTCACAAAAAATGAAGATGACCCTCTTGATATAGATGTAATCATTATAGATGAAGCATCCATGCTCAATGTGCGTTTGTTTTACTCTCTAATGTCAGCGATTCCTCGTGAGGCTCATGTCATTATCGTTGGTGATGTGGATCAATTGCCTCCGATAGGGGCGGGCTTTGTTTTAAAAGATTTACTTGATAGTGATATGGTGCCTTATACAAGGTTGCAACATATTTATCGCCAACGTTCTGGTAACAGTATAGTTGATAGTGCGTATGCCATTAACCGTGGTGAAATGCCAAATCTCGATACGACTAGTGATGAATTTAAGTTCATTCCTGTTAATTCTCTTGGTGATATGATGAAATCCATTGTTGATGTGTATAAACGGGAAAAAGAATTTGTCGATGATGAACTTGATATTCAAATCATTTCGCCTATGCGTAGAGGTAAGGCTGGTAGTACAAGCATCTCTCAATATGTGCAGCAATCCGTAAACCCTCCCGATAGTTATAAAGGTGAAGTGCGTGTTAATGGAATTACATTCCGAGTTGGCGACAAGGTAATTCAAGTCCTTAATAACTATGAATTAGAAATTTTTAATGGCGAAATTGGCGTTATTTATGCCATTACAAAATCTGATATTTGTATACGTTTTATCCATAAAGAGGTTCGTCTTTCTATTGATGAGGCCCATATGATTATGCCTGCTTATGCTATAACAGTACATAAGAGTCAAGGCAGTGAATATGGTGTTGTTATCATTCCATTTGTGCCTATGTATGGAGGCATGTTACAACGAAATCTACTGTACACAGCTGTTACAAGAGCTAAACGAAAGGTTATCATGATCGGTACAAAGAGCTCTGTAGAGCGTGCTGTTAAAACAGTTAATGGTGAAGAACGATATACATTGTTTAAAGAACGTTTACAAGGAAGATGTGATGGATAATGAATCTATTTGATTTTTTATTTCCTCCTGTTTGTCCTCATTGTGGTACCCATGTACAACAACAAGGAGATTGGTGTGATGCTTGTATTGAAGAAGTTCTACATGTAAGACAAGTGCCACCTAAATTACTATCCTCTTTAGATTCAGCTTGGATTCTAGCTGATTATCGAGGTGGCATTAAATCCATGATATATGACGTAAAATTTAACGAAAAAAAGGAGCAGTCCAAGGGGGCTGCTCCTTTTTTAGCATCGTACAATTTGAGGATGCACGAATATAAACCTCACTATGTGATTCCCATACCTTCAAGTGCAGAAAAGAAAAAGGTTAGAGGCTATAATCAAGTAGACCTATTTTTTTATCATTGGGTCGTATCATTTTCTAAATATGATTATGATGATTGTACAATCGAAGATAAAGCAGAAAAAGATTTAAACGATTGTCTTGATAAGAAATCGGGTTATTATAAATGGTTTGATTGTTTATATAAGATGGATACGCATAAGGAAATGTGGGCATTATCTAACACAGAACGCCATAGTACAATAGATACGGCATTTATGTGGAATGAAAGCTACGATTCTACATTAATCCGTGATAAACGAATTCTATTGGTTGATGATATATATACTACGGGGGCTACATTGGAATCAGTAGCACGAATTTTGCGTAAATATAATCCAAAGTATATAGAAGCATTAACCTTAGCTAGTGGCAGTTTTTAAAATAAAAAAGCTGTAACAGAATAGTTCTATTACAGCCTTATGTGTTGTAGTATTTAGCCTAATACATCGATAAATGCTTTAACCACATCTGAATCGAAGAGGGAACCAGAAGCACTAAATAATTCTTCTTTTGCTTTAGCTTTTGTTTTTGCCCAAAATTCAGTAGATGGGTTAACAGTTGAATCGTAGTAATCGGCAACTGCAATGATGCGTGCACCAAGTGGAATATTTGCGCCGCGTAAGTGTTTTGGATATCCTGAGCCGTCCCATTTTTCATGATGGTAACGAATATATGATAAGATTTGTTGACAACATGGATAGTTTTCAATCATATTCGCACCACTAGCAGCATGTTGCTTATATTTAGACATTTCTTGTTTGTTTAAATATGGTGCTTTTTGAATCATCATATTAGGAATCATTAAAAGACCAACGTCATGCAATAATGCAGCATGACGGATTTGTTCAATTTCATTGAGTGGAAGCCCCATTTTAGCAGCAATACTTACTGCATAATTTGATACTTGTACAGAATGTGTATACAAGTGATAGCTCTTCATTTGTATCATTTGTAATAGTTGGGCGCTAATGGCCTCTAAACTATCCTTCTCCAGTTCATACAGGCCCGAAGGCTGCATCAATGATAACATAAACATAATAAACCCCTCTACTATACAAATATGTAAATTTCCAACCCCTAGGAACTTACATCGTACAACTTATAATCCGTTCTTCTTTAACAGTATTCGTATTATACAATAAAAATTATGCTTTGTGTATCGGTATAATGTTTGGTCTTTGAATAGGTATTCATATTTAGCATAATAAAAAGTGTTGACAAAAAAAGAATGCTTTAATAATGGGGATGGAAATTTTGAATTTAAAAATTATGATAGAAAAATGAAGAAATATTTTATATTCCTATTCCTATTTTCTATACATTCAAATTAGGGGTTGCTTTTTTCATTCTCATGACAGTGATATTATACAATACATATGTTTGAAAACGTTAAAAATAAAGATATGGACATATATATAATTTATAATCTATAATATGGAAATACGGGTCTGTGGTTGCAAGTCGAGGCCAGTCGCAGGCAAAACGATCCACATAAGCAGCTCAGAGAGCTGTGAGCATGGTGCGGCTTAGATGTAAGTCCTGCCGGGGAACCGAGAGGAGTAGTAGTGGGGAGCCAAGGGCTTATGAGCGAACCTTCCAGCAGGCGAGTGTGGGGGCAAAGACCAGGTCAGCCGTATAACGGGCACATGAGGCTTTTCTCATGTGCTTTTTTCATTTATGCAGATGTATAAATGAAAATTACTAATATCCTGTTAGTTAAGCTATATTAAGTATACAGATATTGTATATTAATTCATGTCTTGCATAAAATATAAAAGAAAAATCATTAATATATGGAGTTTTAATATTTTTATATACATTTTTATTGACATAATTATGCTACGTATATATACTATATAAATAAACTTAGTTATATATGAGGTTAAGAAGATGTTTAATAAAAAAGTGAAAAAATTAGTTCTCGGTAGTTTAATGGTTGTTATGGCTGCATCTTTAGTTGGTGGTTGTGGATCTTCGTCTACAACAACATCTAATAATAAGTTAATTGTTGGCACAAATGCTACATTTGTACCATTCGAATTTAAAGATGATAAGACTCAAGATTATGCAGGTTTTGATATCGAATTGATTCGTGCAATTGGTAAGCGTATTCATAAAGATGTGGAACTTAAAAATGTCGCTTTCGATGCTTTGATTCCAGCCTTAAATACGCATGATATCGATGTAGCGGCTTCCGGTATGACCATTACAAAAGCACGTAGTGAAAAGGTATTATTCTCATCTCCATACTATGAAAATGCACTAGCTATTGTATATAAAGATACAACTAGTATTCATTCATTAGATGATTTAAAGAATAAAAAAATAGCAGCTCAAATGGGAACAACTGGCTCTGATTTGGCTCATAAGATTGAAGGCACTTCTGTAAAAGAATTTGATCACAGTAACGAAGCGTTGTTAGAGTTACAAAATGGTGGTGTAGATGCTACGGTTATTGACTTGCCTGTTGCGCAATATTACAGCACAAAACATCCTGATGAACATATTCAAATCTTGCCATATCCTAATACTAAGGAGTACTTAGGTTTAGCTTTAAATAAAGACAACAAAGCTTTACAAGAGGAAATTAATAAAGCTATTGCTGATATGAAAGCAGATGGTGAATTTAATACATTATATAAGAAATGGTTCAATGTAGATGCACCTGCAGATATGCCTGTTGTATTGGATTTTAAATAATTAGGGAGTTGTAAATGGACTGGAATGTCATAACAAGTAATTTACCATTATTATTATATGGGGCTTTAATGACCATAAAAATTACGGCCGTTGCTGTAAGCTGTGGTTTCATTATTGGTTTAATTGTTTCTTTAGCTAGAATGTCGAATTTTGTAATTGTTCGATTGATTGCTAAATGCTATGTAGATGTGATTCGTGGTACTCCTATGTTGGTACAAATCTTTATGATCTATTTTGCATTACCTCAAATCATTGGTACGCGAATTGATCCTTATATAGCAGCCTGTGCAGCATGTAGTATTAACTCTGGTGCATATGTATCTGAAATATTCCGTGCTGGTATTCAATCTGTAAATAAGGGTCAAATGGAAGCAGGTCGCTCACTAGGATTATCTTGGTGGCAAACTATGCGTTTTATCATTATTCCGCAAGCTTTTAAAGCATCAATTCCTCCTTTGGGTAATGAATTTATTGCGATGTTAAAAGATTCTTCTCTTGTTTCTGTTATTGGCTTTGAAGAATTGATGCGTCGTGGTCAATTAATTATCGCTAAAACCTATGCGGCTACTGAAATTTGGGGAACGGTTGCTATTATCTATCTATGTATGACAATACCGATTTCACGATTGGTTGCTTACCTTGAAAGGAAATATAACGTAAAATGATAGAATTAAAAGATGTGCGAAAATCATTTGGTAAAAATGAAGTATTAAAGGGTATTAATCTGCATGTTGATAAAGGTGAAGTAGTTGTAATCATCGGTCCATCAGGATCTGGTAAAAGTACAGTCTTACGGACCATGAACTATCTAGAGGAACCTACTAGTGGACAGGTCATTGTGGATGGTATGAATTTATCTGATAAAAATAAGTTGAATGCTGTACGTACAGAAGTAGGCATGGTATTTCAAAATTTTAATCTATTCCCACATATGACAGTATTGGATAATTTGACGTTAGCTCCAGTAAATGTTAGAAAAATGGATAAGAAAGAAGCTCAAGATATCGCTATGAAACTGTTAGAGCGTGTTGGATTAGCGGATAAGGCTCGAATGTATCCGGACTCATTATCTGGTGGTCAAAAGCAACGTGTTGCTATTGCACGTGCATTAGCAATGAAACCTAAGGTAATGTTATTTGATGAACCTACATCTGCACTTGACCCAGAAATGGTGCGAGAAGTGTTGGATGTAATGAAATCGTTGGCTGATGAAGGAATGACGATGGTCATCGTTACTCATGAAATGGGCTTTGCTAAGGAGGTTGCAGATAGAGTATTATTTGTCGATGGTGGTCAAATCTTAGAGGATGGCACACCAGCACAAGTATTTGATGCACCGACTAGTGACAGAACCAAATTATTCTTGTCAAAAATTTTATAGTATACATATA